>CAZANK010000032.1:0-14495 GCA_964486235.1 uncultured Prolixibacteraceae bacterium
TCAAACAAAACATCGATGGATGGACGGCAAAAATTCACCTTTTCACCGGTCGAAAGACTGAATGAGAAATCGCCTTCCATTTGCAAATGGTAATTTGGCGGAGCAAAATAAACGGTTGCCGGTCTGATGATTTCTTTTTCATCCACTTCCTTCACCAGGAGGTCGGTTTTCTCATTTAAATGGGTAATATAGGCGTGAATATTATTGTTCCCGATATGTAGGACCACCACAACCGGCAAAGGAAAACCGGCAGGGAACTTTGACAACAGTCGCCTGATTGCCTCCATTCCTCCATAGGATGCACCAATGACAATTGCTCTTTTCATTTGGGAACACGTAGTTTTCTATAAATCCTTAACCTTTCATCAACAGTTTCAAAACTGTTCTCAAGATCGGAAAATGCCAGACTTTCCTTGGTGCCAAGACATAAAAAGCCCCTTCTCGCGAGGCTGTTGGAAAACAGGTGAAGGACCTTGTTTTGCAGGAATTTGTCGAAATAAATCAGCACATTCCGGCAAAAGATCAGGTTGACCTCGGCAAACACACCATCAGTAACCAGGTTATGGTCGGCAAATACAATATTCTTTGAAAGTGACTTATCGAACAAGACCGAGCCGTATTTTGAGGTATAATAGTCAGACAAACGTCCCTTCCCTCCGGCTTCGTGGTAGTTTCTTGAATACAGCTCCATGTCCTTTTCACTGTAAATCCCCTGTTTTGCGGTCTCCAGCACGCCCTTATTGATATCGGTCGCATAAATCCTCACCCGTGACAGCAGGTTCTCCTCTTTCAGGATGATGGCCAGCGAATAGACTTCTTCGCCGGTAGAGCAACCGGCATGCCAAACCTTAATATGGGCATAAGTTTTCAAGTCGGAAACAACCTTTTTCCGGAACGCGAGATAAAACCCGGGATCACGAAACATTTCGGTCACATTGATGGAAAGGTCTTTAAGAAAAACCTGGTAAAAATCCTTATCCCACAACACCTTGTTCTGCAATTCCGAAATCGTTCCAAAGTCATTCATTTTCAGCCGTTGGTTGACACGTCGTTTCAGATGCGCCCTGCTGTAATTCCTGAAATCATAACCATACTTCAGGTACACGGCCTGCAGGAGAAGGTCCAGCTCAATATCCTCCGTATCCATGCTTTCCCTGCTAAACCCGATGCCGTTATTTTTAATTTCTGATGGCATTCTTAATCGTTTTTTTTAATTCGGCCTCATTCACAGGCTTGCTGATAAAGCCATTCATACCCACGTTAAAACACTCCTGCCGGTCTTCCGAAAAAGCATTGGCCGTTACCGCAACAATATAAACAGGTTTTTCTGCCTGATGGTTCGCCTCAAACTCCCTGATCCTCCGGGCAGATTCAGGCCCATCGACCACAGGCATTTGCATATCCATCAGGATCAGGTCATAGTGATTTGCTTTAAACATCTCAAAAGCCTTCCCCCCATCGGCAGCGATATCACAACGAACCCCGATTTTGCGCAGAAGAAGCTGTGTCACCCGTTGGTTAATCGGATTATCCTCCGCGTACAGTATCTTGATGTCACACGGAATATCCACTTCCTTACACCCGGGTTCCTCGCCGGTTGCCTTCCGGCATCCGAGCCTCAATTTAAACCAAAATTCCGACCCTTTACCCGGCTCACTGGTTACACCGATTTCACCCTCCATCAAATAAACCAGGTTTTTGCTGATGGACAGGCCTAAACCCGTACCGCCATATTTTCTCGCCGTCGACCTTTCGGTCTGCGAAAACGCCTTGAACAATTTCTCCCTTTCATGTCCTGAAATTCCAATCCCGGTATCGATCACCCGGAAAAGCAGTCCAACAGTATCATTCTCCATCCCGGTCAGTTCGACCTTGATGCTCACCCTTCCTTCATCGGTAAATTTGACCCCATTGTTGACCAGGTTAGTGACCACCTGGTTTAACCGGTATGGATCGCCAACCAGGATGTCGGGGATCTTTTCATCGATGTCCACAAAAAGCGCAATCCCCTTTTCATCTGCCTTGAACTTCATCAGCTTCACGATGGCCGTGATCACATCGGCCAAACTGAATTCGATTGCTTCAAGTTTGATCTGCCCCGACTCAATCTTTGATAAATCGAGGATGTCGTTGACGATATTCAGCAGGTTTTCTCCCGAAGTGGTAATGATCTCAATCAGTTCCTGCTGGTCTTTTCTCAGTCCGGTCTCCTCCAAAAGCCTGGAAACCCCGACAATGCCATTCAACGGCGTCCGGATTTCATGAGACATGTTGGCAAGGAACAGCGATTTTGCACGCGTCGCTTCTTCTGCCTTCATCTTCTGTATTTCCAGTTCCCGGTTGTTTTCCTCCAGTTTCAAAAGAAGTTCCTCCAACTCAATTTTCTGATAATGCAAATCCAGAAATACCCGGACCTTCCCGATCAGAATCTCCGGGATGATGGGCTTGGGAATGAAATCGACTGCTCCGGTTTCAATCCCCCTGATGATGTGCAGGTCGCTCTGCAGGATGGCAGAAACAAAAATGACAGGCAGGTACTTGCTCCGTTTGCGCTTACGCATGAGCGACAAGGTCTCATAACCATCCATCCCGGGCATCTGGACATCAAGGATCGCCATTGCAAAATCCTCCTTCTGGGTTTCCCGCAACGCTTCCATCCCGGAAGTTGCCCTGGTAAATGTCACATCAAAATCCCCCAGCAGCATTTCAAGACTAATCAGGTTTTCGACGAGATCGTCGACGATCAGTATTTTCGGTCTTTCCATGTTTATTTACTTAAACAGCCATATTTTTAACAGGGACAAAAATTTGGGCACATCCACCGGCTTCGAAATGTAGTCATTTGCCCCACTGTCAATGGCTTTCTGATAATCTTCCTTCATGGCTTTTGCAGACAGCGTAATGACAGGAATGTCCTGGATTCCGGGAGTGCTCCTGATGAGTTTCATCGCCGTATAACCATCCATCACGGGCATCATGATATCCATCAGCACCAGATCGATATCCGGATTGTTCTTCAGCACCTCCATGGCGACTTCCCCATTTTCTGCTTCAAACACTTCGATCTCCCGTTCCTCGAGAATTTGGGCCAATGCAAAAACATTCCGGATGTCATCGTCAACCACTAACACCTTCTTCCCTGTAAAACAGTTTTCTTCCGAAACCTCCCGGGCAGGAGTCAACGATTTCTTAGGCTGCCTGTTTGCCACCTGATGCAAAAATAAGGTCACTTCATCCATCAGCCGTTCATCCGATTTGATCCCTTTTATCACGATAGAATCAGAAAACCCGTGCAAATCGCGCAAATCCTTTGCCGAAAGCTCTTTCGCGGTATGCACGATCACATTGGGAATGGGAATCTCATCCGCCTTTAATTTGTTCAGCAAACTGATCCCTGAAAAGTCCGGCAACCCCAAATCGAGAATGATACAATCATATTGCCCGGTCGAAATCATCCCATAAGCCTGCTGCCCCGTCTTCGCTTCCCGAATCACAATGTCCTTGTCCTCAAAAAGCATTTGAATGGCTTCGCGCGTGGAGGGATCGTCTTCTACCAGCAAAACGCGCCGGTATCCCTTGCTGATCTTATTCTCCATGTTCTGCGAAATCTCCTCCGGGGTTACTGACTCGGGCGTTCTTAATTCTTCGATATGGTCAAACACCAGATTTTCCATCCTTGACACCAGATGGAGCGGAAGCTGGGACGTAAATTTATTTTCCTTTAGCTTTTCAAGCCCACCCGAATGGTATAAATCCGATGAAATAATAATAGCCCGGGGCCAAAACTTCCTGGCAAGCAAGATGCTGTCGGTAATACCCGACGCCACAATGGCCTTCATTTTTCGCTGGTGACAAACTTCGAGCAGTTCCCGTGCCTTCTCTTTTTCTTGATGCACAATCAAAACCATCAGACGGTGATCCTCCGCATGGCGATCGTCGTCAATAAAAAAAGGGAGCTCTTCCCGGATGGATTCACCCTGATAAACCGTATTCTGCTCGCGCTGCGATTGCTGCAACGCCCTGATACGGGCAGTATCTTCCCTTTCCTCGTCTTCGCCCTTACCCTTTCCAACAAGGTTGCCGTCCAAAGGCAGGTAAACGGTAAAAACGGAACCTTTCCCCTCCGTACTTTCCACATGGATTTCACCGCCCAGCGCCCTGGTCAGTTGCTTTGAGATGGAAAGCCCCAGACCAGTACCGCCATATTTCCTCGATATGCTTCCATCGGCCTGCTGAAACGCTTCAAAAATGTCGCAGACCTTACTCTTTGGAATCCCCACTCCCGAATCTTCAACCGCAACAAAACAGGTATTTAGAGGACTTAACCCCGGCGTCATCAGGGTCATTCCCGGCGAGGTCAATCCAAGATGGACCCTGATACCGCCTGTGCTGGTAAACTTAAACGCATTTGACAGCAGATTTTTGAGAATCTGCATCAACCGCTGCTTGTCGGTATAAAGAATAGGCGGAAAACCTTCTTCCTGACTGACCTCGAGCGTCAATCCTTTACTGTCGGCTACCGGACCGAAATCCTGCATGACCTCCGCCTTTATTTCATCCGTCGGCAAGTCATCAAAATGATAAGTCATCTTTCCGGCTTCAATCTTCGACAGGTCGAGAATTTCATTAATCAGGTCGAGCAGGTCTTTTCCGCTCTTGTGAATAATGTTCACCGATTTTAACTGGTCTTCCGTCAAGTTTCCCTTTTTGTTGCTGCCCAGCAACCTGGAAAGGATCAGCAAACTGTTCAACGGCGTACGCAGTTCGTGCGACATATTGGCGAGGAACTCGGATTTATACTGGCTTGCCAGTCTCAGCTCTTCATTGACCTCCCGGAGTTTCTCCTGCTGCTCCCGGAGTGTTTTTTCGTCTTCAATCAATATTTTGGTCTGTTCAGCCAATTCCTCATTGGCGACACGGAGCTCTTCTTCCTGCGATTTTAACTCTTCGTTCGCGACACGGAGCTCTTCTTCCTGCGATTTCAGCTCTTCATTAATCGTTTTCAGCTCCTCCTGCTGCGCTTTCAGACGCTCATTCCGTTCCCGTATTTCAAGCTCCATCCGTTTCAGTTGGGTGATATCGCGCGATATCCCGAACGTGCCGGTCACCTCTCCCTTTTCGTTGATTAAAGGCATTTTTGTTGTCGAAACATACCGCTCGCCACCATCCTTAAATGTATCCTTTTCGACAAGGCCGATTATTGGTTTTTTGGACCTGATGATTTCCTGCTCACCTTGATAAGCCGGCAGGGCATGTTCTTCCGTGAAAAAGTCAAAATCTGATTTACCGTAAAGATCCTCCGGTTTCTCCAGATTGAACAGCCTGGCCATTGATTGGCTGACTTTGATAAACCGGCTGCCGGTATCCTTAAAATAGACCGCGTCGGGCAGGCTGTTCAAAAGCGCATCCATCAACGATTTTTCCCACCGGAGTTCAGACTGGGCCTCATGCAACGAAGCAATGGTTTGCCCCAACTCCTCCTGCTTGGCAAGTAACTGGCCGTTCTGCCGTTTCACGGCCATTTCCAATTCCTTCAGATTGGTGATGTTTTTCGTAATCCCGAATGTACCAATGCATTTGCCGGTCTCGTCCACCATCGGGAGTTTTGTTACCGACGTCCATGATTCTTTGCCGTCGCTGCCAACCTTTTTCCGGATGTCGTCGATAAACCCTTTTCCGGTCTGCATGATTTCTATCTCTTCCTTCTGTAAGGACCGTGCCTTCTCCGGAGACCGAAAATCAAAATCCGACTTGCCAATAGCCCCCTCTGCCGAATGTAGTCCAAACCTTTCGGCCATCGACCGGCTAATACGCAAAAACCGGCTCTCGGTATCCTTAAAATAAACATAATCAGGAAGGGTATTCAGCATCGCATCCAACAATGCTTTTTCCCGGATAAGGCTTCCTCGGATCCGGCTGTTCTCGGCCAGTTCCTTTCTGAGTTCTTCGTCCTGTCTGTTCAGTTTCTCGGTCTGCTCCAGTATTTTGTCCATAAATTCCCGGCTACGCTTTCCCGGATTGAACATCGTCCTGAAGGCTGGAAACCATGCTTTTAACTTGCCCATTCTTTGGTTTTTTTCTTCTGTTTCGGAAGGCCGTAAGGTATAAAAAATGACATTCTTAAACAATCATCTCAAAAAGGAAAATTATCTGAAAAAACGAAAATGCCCTGTCAAAACCGCGATCACGAATGACTGGCACGTTTCATGACTTTTTTTTAAAAAAAAAGCAGACCTGTAAGCCGGGTTCTGTGACGCCACAATCGTGGTGCCCTCTATCATTTATCTGGCCGTCACATCACTGTGACGATCTAGCAGCCTACCCCTCACAACACCGGGACTGACGAACCGGAACAAGGCGGGCAGCCTTGCCGGCGGCAAACGCCGGTTGTGATCTATTTGGCTTTGCAACCCATGAAAGGTACGGCTTCCGGGATCACTCCCGGAACCGGTGAGCTCTTACCTCACCTTTTCACCCTTATCAGATGAATCTGACGGTTATTTTCTGTTACCCCACTACAGGCTTTCACCCGTCTTCCCGTTAGGAAGCATGGCGCCCTGCGTTGCCCGGACTTTCCTCTCCTTCAAAAAAGGAGCGATAGAGCGGTCTGCCGGGCAAAGGTAATAAAAAAAGGTTAAAACCTCTTTCCCTGCCAGGTCACGCGTTCATGAAGCCGCTTCTCCAGCTTTGCCGTGAATTCGAAATTTTTCAGTCCCCACCGGGGAGCGATGACCATTTCGGGGGGCGCCTGACTGACAAACCGTTCCACGACAATTTTCGGATTGAGCAGTTCCAGATAGTCAACCACAAGATCCAGATAAGCATCAACAGTGAATAAGTGAAAATCATCAGGGTTGCGAAGGTATTCAACCGCCATCCTGGTACCCCGGTGGATCTGCAACTGATGAAGCTTTAGATTCTCCACGGGAAGTTGAGAGACCACGCCGGCCTGGTTCAGGAAATCGTCTTCATTCTCCCCCGGCAGCCCAAGAATCAGATGTGCACAGGTATGGATGCCGCGCTTGGCCGTCTCCTCAAGGGCTTTCACGGAATCGGCAAAAGAATGTCCCCGGTTAATGCGGATGAGGGTTTCATCCTTCACCGACTCCAGCCCGTATTCGATCATCACGTAGCAACGTCGTGAAAGCGCTGCCAGATAATCCAGTGTCTCCTCATTCACACAGTCAGGACGCGTTCCCAGTACCAGACCGATAATCCCCGGATGGGCAAGCGCCTCCTCATACCGCTCCTTTAATACCGGAAGCGGGGCATAGGTATTTGAATAAGCCTGGAAATACGCCAAAAACTGCATGGAAGGATACTTGCGGGAAAAGAACCTGATTCCTTCATCAATCTGGCTGTTAATACTTTTTTCCAACCGACAATATTCCGGGCTAAACGTCTTGTTATTACAATAGGAACACCCGTTCAACGCCTTTTTCCCGTCACGGTTCGGACACGAGAATCCGCCGTCGACCGCTATTTTCTGCACCCTCCCGGCAAACTGTTTCCTGAAAAAGGAAGAAAAATCGTTGTACCGTCCTGAATGTCCCCATGGAAAATGCATCCCATACCCTCCTGATTAAATTTCCAAAAACAGACCATGCAAAAGAACAAAAAATCTTTCAGAACATTGCGTTGTAAAAATCAGGACGCATCTCCGGATCCTTTTATCAACATCTGTTGATAACTTTCAACATTCATCCTGGTTCGCGGTTCTCATGATAACAGTTATTTTCATAATTTTAAACGAACACAAAAAGAGAGAACCATGCTTACAGAAAAAGACATCATCGCGATCAGGGGGCGAGGGAGTGATCCGGAAACCGTATTGAAACAACTTGCGTATTTTCGCAATGGTTTTCCCTATCTTCAGATCATCAAACCTGCGACGGTTGGCGACGGGATCAAAAGACTGACAAACAACGAAATAGTCGAATATGGCAGGTATTATGACGAGTCGGTCCTGCAAGGGATCAGCCTGTTAAAATTTGTACCGGCATCGGGAGCGGCCAGCAGGATGTTTCAATCGCTGTTCGAGGCAAAAGACAAGCTTGAAAAAGGAATGTCTGAGGAAGAGGTACGAAAAGACCTGGACTATTTTCTGAATAACCTTCAAAAATTCAGCTTCTACGGCGATTTACAGAGGCTTTTGGGGAAATCGCCCGGGCAGCTTCCCGTTCTTGAAATCCTGGATCAACTCCTGACCGAAAAAGGGCTGAATTACGGAAACCTTCCCAAAGGACTGCTCCGCTTTCATCAGTACGGGAACAAAGCAAGAACATCTTTTGGGGAGCATTGTATCGAAGGCGCCCTCTACGCGAAAAATCACGACAAAACGGTGAGGATTCATTTCACGGTGTCGCCCGAGCATCTGGAGCGTTTCAATATTCACCTGGACGAGATCCGGAAAGAATTTGAAAGGATAACCGACTCTTCCCTGGCCATCACGTTCAGTGAGCAAAAACCGTCCACCGACACGGTGGCGGTGACCCCCGGCAATGAACCCTTCCGGAATGAAGACGGGAGCCTGCTTTTTCGTCCGGCTGGGCACGGCGCGTTACTGGAAAACCTGGATGACCTTGACGCCGACCTGGTTTTCATCAAGAATATCGACAATGTCGCCCCCGATTATCTGAAACCGGCCACGATAACCTATAAAAAAGCGCTCGCAGGCTTATTGCTGAAAACACAGCAACATATTTTCAATTATCAGCATATTTTTGACACCCGCCATTATTCTTCGCTCGACAGTGTTTTTCTGGCCGAAGCTGCCAATTTTCTGGAAAACATCCTGCATGTGCTTCCGCCCGAAAACCTGTATTACACGGAAAAAGAAGACCTTTATTACTATCTGAAGTCAAAATTCGACCGTCCCCTGCGGGTGTGCGGAATGGTGAAGAACGAGGGCGAACCGGGCGGTGGCCCGTTTTGGGCAAAGAACAGGGATGGCTCTGTTTCGCTGCAGATTGTGGAGAGTTCCCAGATTGACCCGGGCGATGCCGACCAGATAGACATCCTGAAGCAGTCCACGCATTTCAATCCGGTCGATTTGGTTTGTGCGTTTAAAAATAACCAGGGAAAAAAGTATCATCTGGCCGACTACCGTGATCCTCAGTCCGGCTTTATCGCGAAGAAGTCAAAGGACGGAAAGGAACTTAAAGCACAGGAACTGCCGGGATTGTGGAACGGGGCGATGGCCGGCTGGAACACGCTGTTCGTGGAAGTACCCATCGAAACATTCAACCCGGTAAAGACCGTGAATGACCTTTTGAGAAAAGAGCACCAGCCGGAATAAGTGGTTTTCAAAAAACTATTTGTAAATTTGCACCTGCAATTGATTTTTTATGGAGGAAGACGCCAGGGACTTTTACGAAGACGAGGAGATTCTTGAAGCTGTCAAGCGCTTTGAAGAAATGATCAACCGGGACGCTTTCGAATATTTTGATGTATTTGAAATTGAAGGCATGGTTGACTATTTCCTTGATGAAGGTAAGATTAAACTGGCTCGTCTGGCCATCGCCAACGGGCTGCATATCCATCCGGCCTCCTGCACCCTTCAGATCAAAAAAGCGCAGGTACTCCTGGTGGAGGGCAAAGCAGAAGAGTGCCTTGATATACTCGTTGACGCTGAAAAGATGGAGAACGGCAATCCTGATGTTTTCATGGCCAAGGGGTCCGCGTTGGCCATGCTCGGGCAAATCCCCGAAGCGATGGAAGCGTATGAACAATCCATCCGGTACAGTTTTGAAGATACCGACGAGTTGCTTTACAACATCAGCATGACGCTCGAACAGGCAGGGGAAACGGACAAAGCCATCGATTTTCTGGAAAGGGCCTATCAGATCAACCCTGAAAACGAGCTTGTTCTGTACGAATTGGGATACTGCTGCGACAAACAGCAGAATTTCGAAAAAAGCATTCGCTATTACAATAAGTACCTGGATATTGATCCGTTTAACGCGTCAGTGTGGTATAATCTCGGCATCACATACAACCGGATCGGACAACACGAAAAGGCCATCGATGCGTACGACTATTCCATTGCGCTCCAGGATAATTTCGAACAGGCTTACTTTAACAAGGCGAATGCCCTGTCGAACAGCAACCGCTATGAAGAAGCCGTGGCATGTTACCTGGAGTACCTCGGACTGGACAAAGACAATGACGACGCGTACTGTTATCTCGGCGAATGCTATCTAAACCTGGAACAGAATGAGGAGGCGTTGGTCAACTACCGAAAGGCTATCCGGATCAATAAAAACAACGCCAACGCCTGGTATGGTTCGGCAGTCGTCATGTGGATCGAAGGAAAGCTGACAGAAGCGCTCACGTTTATCAAAAAAGCCCTGAGGCTGGATGATGAAAATGCTGACTTTTGGCTAATCTACGGGAAGATTAATCATGAGTCGGGAAAATTCGACCAGGCAGAGAACGCTTTCGAAAAGGCGGTATCATTGGATCCGGACAACCCCGACACCTGGGTATCCTACTCCGAAATGGAATACGAAAGAGGGCAACTGAACGACGCGATCACCATTCTTAAAAACGCCTATCAGCTACTCTCGGACGATTCGGTCATCAGTTACCGCTTAACAGCATACCTGCTCGAAAACAACGATGAACTTTCAGCCACCGGTTATTTTGAGAAAGCCCTGGAACTGGACTTCAATGGCTACCACAATTTGTTTGATTACTATCCGGAAGCGATCCAGAATGAATCGATCAAAAAACTCATAAAAAAACATCAATCAACCAAACTCTGAGAAATGAACTTCAATTTGCCATTTATCCCTGAAAGACCGGGGAAACCAAGAAAAACGGGTCTGACAATGGTTATGGACAAGGGATTTAGCTTAAGGGAAACCGAGAATTTTTGTGATGCTGCCGCCGAATATACCGATCTTTTGAAGCTTGGATTCGGAACAGGCCTTTTAACTCCCCACTTAAAGGAAAAAATCAAGATTTACAAGAATGCCGGCTTGAACCCTTACTTTGGAGGTACGCTTTTTGAAGCTTTCGTTGCCCGGGATATGTTTGACGAATTTCGGAAGTTCATTGCCGACAGCGGCGTTGAAACGGCCGAAATATCAGACGGGGTACTCCCGATTGATCATGAGAAGAAATGTCAGTATATTCAAACGCTTTCCAAAGATTTTCTCGTGCTTTCGGAAGTAGGTACCAAGCTAAAAGGAAAAGAGATATCCAATCATCAATGGGTTTCCTGGATGCAGACCGAGCTTCAGGCCGGTGCCTGGAAAGTCATCGCCGAAGCCCGCGAAAGCGGAAATATTGGCATTTACAACGAAGATGGGTCTGCAAACTCCACGCTTGTCCTCGATATCCGCCAGCATGTGAACGCGGACGCTATTCTATGGGAAGCGCCGTTAAAAAGTCAGCAAGTCTGGTTTATCAAACTACTGGGATCAAACGTGAACCTTGGAAATATTGCCGGCAACGAGGTCATTCCCCTCGAAACCCTCCGGCTTGGGCTTCGCGGGGACACGCTGCTTGATTTTTTACCGTAAGGGGGCCCGCGGCCGGTCGTCCCGAAAATCGGGCCGCTTTCCGGTCATTGAACTTCATCCTCAACAAACTTTCTGACCCGATTGTTGTTTTTCATATTCGAAAAGTAAAAATGCTATCCAAAAGGATCTTTGGGAAGGGTCATGCCCGTGACGCGATTTGATTTTCATGAAAAGTTGGGTATCGTGTTTTTTAATGCTATTTTTACGAAATAATAACAGGATATGTTTTTTCTTGGAATAGCCGGGCCATTATTGCCTTACCTCCTGATGACAGGGATTGTCATCGCCTTTACATTGGAAGTAAGCCTGGAAAAGCTATGCCGGCCCGGAAAAGAATTACCCGACCATCATCGAACTTTGCACACACCGGAAACGATGACCCTTTCGGAAGGGCAAAACTTTCACTTTGATCAACAACAGGATCAAACCAGTTGGCCGGATGCGGCAGAACAGGTTTATCCCGATCACACCTGTCCGGAACCGCCAGGCACGATGTGGATAAACGCCTGTCCGGATACTTCGATGACTGCTGAAGGACATCATCCCCGTTACTCCGGATTATCTCCTCCCCTGCGGTTTGTATAGTCATTCCGTATAAAACAAATTTTGGAGATCATTTATCACTATCATGATTGGAGTAATTGGCATCAACCACAAATCAGCGCCCATACAGATCCGGGAGAAATTTTCACTCAACGGGGAGGAGAATACGCGTTTAGCCCGGCAAATGACGGAAAATTCCCATATTCAGGAACTGGTCATTTTATGCACCTGCAACCGGACCGAAATTTACTTCAAGGCAGGCGATTGTTGTCCGGCAGGGGCATTTACAATGATTTATAAAGAATTACACCGGTTCACCGGACTGGATGAAGATACGACCCGGTATTTTTACCGGTACCAGCATGATGAAGCCGTCAGGCATCTGTTTCGCGTGGTATCGAGTCTCGATTCGATGGTGATTGGGGAATATCAGATTGTCTCCCAGATCAAAGAAGCCTGCCGGCTGGCCAGGGAGAACAATACGGTCGGAAAGATCTTTAAACGGTTATTCACCAAGGCACTTGAAACCGGTAAACTGGTGAGGACCAACACCGCGATGAGCAACGGCGCTTTTTCCGTGAGCTACGCGGCGGTTGAAAAGTGCAGCGAACAATTTGAAGACCTGAAGCAAAAGAAAATTCTGTTGATCGGGGCGGGGGAAACCGGCGAACTGGTGATTAAAAACCTGCATAAAAAAGGGTGTCAACAGATCACAGTCACCAACAGGACCACGGTGAAGGCCGAAGAACTCGCGAAGCGATACCAGGGCAAAGTTCTCCCTTTTTCCATGCTCATGCAGGGAATTCACGAAGCCGAGATCGTTGTCAGTTCCGTATCCGGCAAGAAACCCCTTTTCAATGCCCGGCAATTAAAGCCTTATCTGAAAGGTCATTCACGCGTGATGATGATCGATTTGGGGGTTCCACGTAATATCCATCCTGATATCATGGAACTCCCGGGGGTTTGTCTCTTGAACGTGGATGACCTGAAAGAAGTCGTAGCCGGGAACAGAGAAAAAAAACAAACCTATATCGCTGTGGCCGAATCGATTATTGAAGAAAAGGTCATGGAATTTTCGGACTGGCTGAGTATTCAGGATCTTTCGCCTGCCATTCAAAACATCATTTCGGCCATTAATCAGGTTCATCACAACGAATTAGCCGTTTTGAAGAAATCGGTCTCCCGGGAAGCGTATCTGTTATTGGAGAAACACAGCAGGCAATCTTCGGGGAAATTAGCCAATTCGCTGATCAAAGGCTTAAAAAAGATCAGCAATAACGGGAGGTCGACCGAATATGTAAAGGTGATCAATGACCTTTTTTCAGTCATCAATAAAGAATAAAATGATCAGGATAGGAACACGGGGCAGCAAGCTGGCCCTCTGGCAGGCAGCGCGTGTAAAGGCAGATCTGGCTGCCGCATTCCCGCATAGTACCACCGGGATCGTCGTGATCAAAACCCGCGGCGATATCATCCTGGATGTCCCGCTTTCGCGCGTGGGTGACAAGGGTTTGTTTACCAAGGAGATCGAAACCGCCCTTCTCCGCGGAGAGATTGATCTTGCCGTGCACAGTCTGAAAGACCTTCCCACGGAACTCCCTGAAGGACTGACAATTGGAGGAATACTCCCCCGCGGCGAAGTACGGGATGTACTGATTTCGCCGACAGGCAGGAAGTTAGCGGAAATGACCGCGAAAGACCGGATCGCGACATCCAGCCTGAGAAGAAAGGCCCAACTGTTGCATTTCAATCCCGGGTTAACGGTCGTTGATATCCGGGGAAACATTGACACGCGCATTCAGAAAATGAAGGATGGTCACTGCGATGCCCTGATCATGGCCGGCGCCGGGATCATCCGGCTGGGATACCGGGAGCTGATCACGGAGTTCCTCGACCCCTCGGTCATCCTGCCCGCGGTTAGCCAGGGCGCTGTCGCCATAGAGATCCGTGAAGACGATGAAAAGACCATGCAGGTCATTCATGCCATCACCGATGAAGATACCTGGTTAACGACGATGGCCGAACGGGCTTTTCTGCGTACGCTGGAAGGAGGGTGCCAGGTCCCCGCAGGGTGCTATACCGACAGGCAGGGAGAAACAATGAAAATAACAGGCATGATCGCCGAACCAGACGGAAGAACATTAATCCGGAAGTCGGTTGATTGCCTGCCGGAAGAAGCGTCCGAAAAAGCCATCGAACTGGCACAAACCATGCTCGATAACGGCGGAAGTGAAATTCTCGCACAAATCTATATGAATAACGATTAGACGAAGAACGGAAAAAGCCGGAAGTATTTAGTCGGAAGTCGAAAGTAAGTTAACATGAGGTGTAAGTCCGAAAACATATTAAAAGGGAAGACCATCATCCGTACCTATCCGGATTACGAGGAGGATAAACTGGACGATATTCTTCGTTCCGCGGGTG
>CAZANK010000033.1:0-11416 GCA_964486235.1 uncultured Prolixibacteraceae bacterium
TTGCTAAGAAAAAATCACAAAAAAAATTGTAGTTTGGCTCATTAAAAAAAATGCTGCTACAGAATATGAATCTGAAAAAAAAGAAAGAGATGAAGAAATATTTGCTCAGTATCGTGTTTTTTGTCGCTGCCGGACTATCTTTTGGTCAGCAGCCTTTTAAATATGTGATCATCCCGACCCAGTTTCCCGAAATCGGGAAGGGGTTTAATCCGTACAGTGTCAGTTCCAGCTTACAGCACGTCTTGAATGAGAATGGGATCAGGACGGTTTTTGAGTCTGATCAGCGTCCTGCTGATTATTGTGAGGCATTGATCGTGGGCCTGGAGAAAACTTCTTCGATGTTTACGAATAAGCTGTTGGTTCAGTTCAGGGATTGCCAGAACAACGTGATCTGGAGCAAGGAAGGCGTGGGGAGGTCGAAAGACTTCAACGAGGGATACGCGGAAGCCCTGGCCGATGCCCTGAAAGACTTCAGGGAGTTGCCGGAAAACCGGTTGCTGCAAAGTGTCATGGCGGCGCCTGCGCCCGCACCGGTAACGGCCCCGGAGATTGTCGGAACGGACGCTGATCAGGACGTATACAAGCCGCAGAACCTGTATTTCAATGAGACGTATTTTGTTGACCTGGTCGACGAGGGAGCAAATCAGAAGAAGCTGGTGGTACTGAACGGGAAGCTGCTGGGTTACGCCAGGCTGCAAAAGATCGCGACACTGACTCCTGCAGATCTCCCCGGGATGTACACGACCGAATGGACGACGCCGCAGGGTGATATCCTCAGGGGTGTTGCGAACATGACGGGTAACAAGCTGATCATCACGCTTTCTTCGGGCGATCAGCCGGTGATGATCACATTGATGAAACAATAACGGCATCTTTTTTATACTTTTGGAGCGCACATAAAAAACAAGGTTATGCGTTCACTGAATCTGGCAGGATGCCTGTTCGTAGTTTTAACAGTCTGTTTTCCGGTTTATTCCCAGCAGCCGGCGAACCTTCCCAAACTGGTCGTTGTCATCAACGTGGAGCAAATGCGTTCGGACTACCTTTCGCGGTATGCCGGAAAATTCCAGAAAGACGGTTTCATGAAGTTGCTTCGTGAAGGCGCCGTTTGTTCCCGTGCCACGATGAACCTGCACGTGCTGAAACCGCTGACCGGCGTTGCCACGCTTTTTACAGGGGTTTATCCCGACCGGCATGGAATCATCGCCGGCAGTTGGTATGACCGTTTGAAGGAGAAGGAGATTCATGCCCTCAACGATCCTGATTGCCTCACCGTGGGCAGCGATTCGAAGGAAGGACAGCGTTCGTCCGCCCGGTTGTTGAGTTCGACGGTGGGAGATGCATTGAAATTAAGTACCGGAAACAAAGCAAAAGTATATTCCGTCGCGCTCAACGATTACAGCGCGGTTTTTTCGGCCGGCCACGCGGCCGATGGGGCTTACTGGATGGATAACCAGACGGGAAACATGATCTCAAGCTCTTTTTTCGTGAGCCATTTCCCGGGCTGGGCGTTCAATTTCAACAACAAGAAGCTGGCCGGGTATTACGGGAAACAGGAATGGAGTACCTTGTTACTTCCTTCCAGTTATGAAGAAAGCTGGCAGGATGACCATCGCCTGGAGAAGGGTTATTTTGGCAAATGGCGTACCTTCCCCTACCGGCTGAACCAGTTGATTTCGGAAACCGGCAACTACAAGCTGTTAAAGACGACCCCCTTTGGGAACACCATTGTCAATGAATTTGCCATGGCGCTTATCCACGCGGAGCAACTTGGGAAAGATGACATTCCCGACCTGCTGACCGTCAGCTTCTCGTCGATGGACTACGAGAACGCTTCTTTTGGCCCGCTGTCGGTTGAAATGGAGGACACTTACCTGCGCCTGGACAAGGAAATCTCACTTTTGCTGGGTCATCTGGAGAAGGAGGTCGGACTGGCGCACACGTTAATCGTTTTGACGTCAGCGTGTTCCTCGTCTTATCCGGTCGATTACCTGAAAGAGGAATTCAGAATGCCGGCAGGCTACGTAGCTCCTGAGAGCATGATCGCCCTGCTGAAATCGTTCCTGAATATTACGTACGGACAGGGAGACTGGGTCGTGTATGCCGGCGATCAGCAAATCTACCTGAACCGGGCACTCCTAGAGAAGAAGAACCTGAAGCCGGAAGATGTTCAGGAGAAGGCTGCCGCGTTCATCAACCAGTTCGAAGGGGTTAAACTGGCATTGCCCGCCACGGATTTTGAACGGGGAGATTATGTGAAGAGCCAGTTTGTGACGATATCCAGGTCTTTCAATTTAAAACGGTCCGGAGACGTGATGTACATGCTGGAAGATGGCTGGCAGCCTCAATACAAGTTTCAGCAATCCAGTTTCACGGACCATTCGCAAATACCCCTGGTCTGGATGGGTGGCGCCGTGAAGGACATCAGAAACAGGGCGCCGGTGGATGCCATCGATATCGTTCCCACCATTTTTGAGATACTGCGTCTTGATCCTCCTTATCCTTTTGAGGGGAAGATTATTGAGGAGATTCTCTGACGGTTTCAGAAACGAACGCTGCGGCCTCGCGGTGGTGTTCTCTTTCACCGGGTGTTGATGCCGGAAGCCGCGTCTTGGTCCAGGAAAAACGCCAGCCGGCCGTCGCCGGAAGGAAAGATATGATAGGCCGGCAGGCCGGATGCCGATTTTTCTTTGTTCACGATCCGGGCAATACAGGTTGCCTTGGACAGGCCCGTTACGAGAAAATAAAGGTAACGGGCATTACTGAGCACGGGGCCGGTGAGGCTCACGCGTTTTTGTCCCGTTCCCGGATGGGTGGCGACTTCACAGATCCGGCCGGAGGTCAGCAGTTCCATTTGATCCGGGAAAATGGAAGCAGTATGTCCATCATCGCCGATCCCAAGCATAATCAGATCGAAGGAGGGAAGCGCATCTCTGGTTTTCACGTGCGACCGGATTTCAGTGCTGTATTGGCTGCAAGCTTCTTCCGGCGGGAGCTCTCCTTTGATCCGGTGGATTTGATCCTCTTTGACCGGGACTTTTCGAAACAGTCGATTGAAGGCCATCTGATAGTTGCTTTCTGCATCTGAAGGAGGCACGCAACGTTCGTCGCCCCACCAGAAATGGATTTTGGGCCAGGGCATCCGGGAAACATAATCGCGGGCTAGCAGGTCAAACAGGATTCCGGGTGTCGATCCTCCGGAGAGTGCCCAGTGAAAATCACCGGAACCGGCGACAAGCTGGAGCAGGCGCCTGGCAAATGCCTCTGCCGCTTCTTCAGGGGTTTTGGATATGCAAAGTTCAGTCATATTACAGCTCACAATACGTTCCGTCGTCTGAAAGGTTTTTGCAGGGATAGCGCCAGGTTCCGTCTTCCACAAGCTCGTCGGCTACATTCGGCCCCCAGGTTCCGGCAGGATATCCGTATACCGGTATGTCCGGGTTATTGGTCCACGCGTCGAGCATGGGTTGTACAAATTCCCACGCTTTTTCGACCGCGTCGCCCCGCGAGTAAAGGGTTGCGTCGCCCTGCATACAGTCCAGCAGCAACCGTTCGTATGCAGACGGCAGATGGACGTGGGCCAGGTCAGCATAGTGAAAGTTCATATTCACCGGTTGCACGTTGAAGCCTGCTCCCGGCACCTTCATCCCGATTTTCAGCAGGATCCCTTCATCGGGCTGGATGCGGACCACCAACTGGTTGTTGGTTTGCTGATACTCCGGATCAGATCCAAACAGATGGTGGGGTGTCTTCTTAAAATGAATGACAACTTCGGTGACCCGGGTCGGGAGCTTTTTCCCCGTGCGGATATAGAAGGGCACGCCGCTCCAACGCCAGTTGTCGATAAAAAACTTCATGGCAAAAAAAGTTTCCGTCCGGCTGGCCGGATCAACGCCGGATTCCTGCCGGTATCCTTTTACCAGCTTGTTTTTGACATGCGATTCAAGATATTGCCCGCGGATGACATTTTTAAGCACGTCTTCTTCTTTTATCGGACGAAGCGACTGCAGCACTTTCAGGGTCTCATTCCGGATGGCATCGGCCTCGATCACCACGGGAGGCTCCATGGCAACCATGCCGACAAGCTGCATCAGGTGATTCTGCACCATGTCGCGCATGGCGCCCGAATGGTCGTAGTATCCGCCTCGCTCTTCAACACCAAGACTTTCGGCCGATGTGATTTCAACATGATGGATAAAGTGCTGGTTCCAGACGGGCTCAAAAATACCATTGGCAAAGCGGGTGACCAGCATATTTTGCACAGATTCTTTGCCGAGATAATGGTCGATGCGGTAGATCTGGTCCTCTTCAAAGTAGTGAAGTAACGACCTGTTCAGCTCCCTGGCGCTGAACAGGTCCGTGCCAAAGGGTTTTTCAATGATCAGCCGCCGGAATCCGTCCGTTGACTTGTTGAGGCCTACGCTCGCCAGGTTGGCGGGGATCACTCCGTAGAGGTGGGGAGGCGTAGACAGGTAAAAGATGAAGTTTTCGGCGATCTGGTTTTGCCGGGCCAGGGTTGTCAGCCGGTCTTTCAGCACCGGGTATTCGTATCCGTCGTCTGTCTGCAGAGACTGATAGTGTAATTTTTTTGAAAACTCCGGGATGAGGGCCTTGTCTTTTTCGCCGGCAGGGAGAAACTGCGCTGTTTTGACCCTGAAATGTTCGTCCGGCAGTTCTGTCCGGCTGACGCCGAGCACGGCAAACTGCTCCGGAAGCAGCTTTTGTCTGTAAAGATCGAAGAGGGCAGGAATCAGTTTCCGGGAGGTCAGGTCGCCCGAGGCTCCGAAGATAACCAGGATGTGGGGTTGAGGGTGGTTCATAATTTGGATCTTATCTGGAATAAACACATCAGTGCCTA
Organism: uncultured Prolixibacteraceae bacterium; assembly: GCA_964486235.1. GTDB lineage: Bacteria > Bacteroidota > Bacteroidia > Bacteroidales > Prolixibacteraceae > JBCFBK01. The sequence goes on from CAZANK010000033.1 coordinate 4,859, forward strand.
GAAAGTTTTCTGTTCATTATGGTTGGCGATCACATAAGCGATCAGTTGTTCGTCCATGCGAAAGTAATGGAGCCCGAACGCGGGTTTATTGACAACAGACAGGCCGACCGTCAACCTGTTTTCGGCATCACGTTCAATGTGGATCTGTTCCGCAAAATGGATTCCGGGAGTTCGGGCGGCTTTATAGACGGCTTCCTTGATACACCAGAACAAACCATACCCGTCAGCAAAAGAACCGGCCAGTGATTTTTCCTCGGGCGACAGGTACTTGTCGGCGACCCGTTTGAAATTCCGGTGCGCGTTTTCGATGTCTATTCCCACCGGGTGTTTTTTGTGCAGGAGGATCCCGACCAGTCTGTCGGAGTGACTGATGCTGATCCATTGGTAGTCGGGGTGATGAATCCGGGGTTCTCCGGTCGCGCGATAGGAGAGCTGTTCGGGGGTGCAGCCTGCCTCCAGGAGCAATGCCCGGATCGACAGCCATTCCTGTTGCCGTTTCGGACTGGTGATGTTCTTAAAGCCCGGATCGGTCAGCGCCCCGGGGATCATGCCCGCCAGTACGTTGGCCGGTTCTGACAATTCCCAGACCAGCAGGATGCCATCCGGTATGGCAAATGTTTTCAGCAGCGCCATCGTTGTTCAGTTAAGCGGGACAGGTGGGTGAAGGTCATCTTCGTCAAACTCATCCAGCATGTCTCCGACGATTTCTTCCAGGACATCTTCCAGCGTGACAATTCCTGCGCTTTCCCCGGTTTCCTTGATGACAACAGCCATGTGTACTTTGTTCTTTCGAAACTCTTCCAGGAGATCGTCGATTTTTTTTGTTTCAGGTACGAGAAACGGAGGCCTGACAATGGACTGCCATTGAAAGGCCGCCTGCCCATGAATAAAAGGCAAAAGGTCCTTGGTATAAAGAACCCCCCTGATGTTGCCGAATGAGCCGGAATAGACCGGTATGCGCGAATAGCCTGATTCGTTGACAACCTGAAGGACTTTCCCGAACGGATACTTCCAGTCAAGGGCTACGACCTCGCCCGGCACGCGCATGATCTCAGCCACATTCTTGCTCCCGAACCGGACAATGCCTTCGAGAATTTCCTTATCCTCGTAATAGTCTTCTTTGCTGGTCAGCTCCAGCGCTTCCGACAGGTCGTCGAGTGAAATATGCCGGGTGTAGTTTTGTACCCTTTTCCGTATCCCTTGAGATGATTTGATCAGGATGGTACTCAGTACGTTAAATGCACGCATCATCACCCGCAGGGGAACAGCCATGATCCGGGCAACCCGGATGGCATCTCTCGCGGCGTACGCCCGCGAAAGGGCAGTCACGAAGAACAACAGGGGGAAGACAATGGCGATGATCAGAAAAAGAGAACCGAAAGCGCCTGCCTCAGAAAGACGGACAAACAGGCTGAACGCGTAGACGGCAATGACCACGATCGCGATATTCACCAGGTTATTGGCAACCAGGATGGTTGCCAATAACCTTTCCGGATCTTCCAGGTTTCGGAGGACGGACGGCGGACAGGGTTTTTTTTCACTGCCTTTTTTTTGCTGATCGTGCGGGTCCAGTGAGAAATAAGCTACTTCAGACCCGGAAATCAGGGCAGATAAGAACAGCAGGAACATAAGGAGCAAAATACCGGCTATTGCAGCAGGCAAGGTGGGGTGAAGCGGAGCATCCCAGCCGGAAGCGGTCAAATAAGGTAACGGGTCGGTTTCCAAACGAAATTCATTTTAGTTACTAAAATGGCAGGTCATCCTCTTCGGAGGATGTGAAATCGGGGTCTTCCGGATGACCGGCAGGTTCTCCGACTTGTTGCGCGGCCTGGTGATTGCCTGTTCCTTCCGCGCTTCTTGCGCCGCCAAGCATTTCCATGTTATCCGTGTAGATTTCGGTGGTATACCGCTTATTCCCGTCTTTGTCATCCCAGGACCGGGTACGGATCCGCCCCTCGATATACAACCTGTCACCTTTTTTGACATACTGTTCCACAACTTTGGCCAGTCCCCGCCAAACAACGATATTGTGCCATTCGGTGGTGGTGACTTTCTCACCGCTTTTGGCCACATAGCTTTCGGAGGTCGCTAACGGGAAGTTTGCTACGGTTACGTCTTTGTCAAGATGGCGGACTTCCGGGTCGCGGCCAACATTACCGATCAGGATTACTTTGTTTACAGCCATGATTGAATTTTTTTAATTATTAAGAAATTTAAGCATTAATTCGCTTAAAACCGGCATCTCAGTTGCTCTAATTCATGAAGGTGCCGGTTTTTTTGACGAACCGTATGGTTTGACTATATGAAGCGCATCATTCAACGTGTCCAGTCTATATGATCCAGTTCCTTTTCGATTGGTTTTGGCACCGCAAAGTTAAAAATATCTTTTTGATTCACTTTTATAAAATGGGCAAGGTTATACTTTTTGCCATTGGCCTGAATATAAATAAACCGGTAATGAATGGCCTGGTGGCTGAGTACCTGCTTTTGCCAGGAAGTGATTTTGCTGATCCCGGTTTCGCGATCGCCCAGAATCACGTGCAGTTGATTTTGAAGGTCAGTCACTTCGGTTTTGTCGTGTGTCTCGATGAGCGGGAACTCATACAGGTTTTTCCAGATGTCGTTGCCGGTACGTTTGCGGATGTAAATATGGTCGTGTTCGCGGATCAGCAAATAGTTAAAGTACCGTTGCCTGATTTTTTGTTTTCGGTCCTTTACCGGTAAGTGGTTGACGAAGCTGTTTTGAAAGGCCACGCAGCGGTTGCGGAAGATGCAAGAGTCGCAATCCGGATTCTTCGGGACACAGAAGAGGGCGCCGAATTCCATGATGGCCTGGTTGTGTTCGCCCGGATTCTCCCGGTCCAGGATGTCATGAGCCAGGCTGGAAAACTCTTTTTTCCCGGCCTGTGTGTTCGTGGGAGTGGTGATCCCGTAAAGGCGGGAGAGGAACCGGAAGACGTTCCCGTCGACAACAGCATGGGGCAGGTTGAATGAAATGGAAGCAATCGCGGCGGCCGTGTATTCACCGACTCCTTTTAATGCCCTCAGTCCGGCATAGGTGTCGGGAAACCGTCCGTCGAAAATCTCCGCGACCAGACGGGCGGTTGCGTGCAGGTTCCTTGCCCGGGAATAATAACCCAGTCCCTGCCACAATTTCAGGATTTCGTCTTCCGTGGCCCGTGCCAAATCCATGACCGTGGGGTAAGCATCCAGAAATCGCAGATAATAGGGCAATCCCTGGTCAACGCGTGTCTGTTGTAAAATAATCTCAGAGAGCCAAACGGCATAGGGGTCCCTGGTTTCCCTCCATGGGAGCTCTCTTTTGTGAACGGCGTACCATCGCTGCAAATCCCTGTCTAATCCGGCCATTTTCTTTGAATTTTTTTAATAACTGCACGAAAAAATAGATCATTGCAAAAATAATTTAATTCAAATTGCCTATTGTTCTCAAATAATTTTTATTTTTGCAGTCCAGTAGGAGAGAAATTATAATTTATTGAAAACTAAATATTTTAAGAGATGACTAAAGCAGATATCGTTAACGAGATTAGCAAGAACACAGGAATTGAGAAGATTACTGTACAAAAAGCTGTTGAAGCTTTCATGGAAACTGTAAAAGATTCTTTAACAGAGGGTAATAATGTTTATCTTCGTGGGTTCGGAAGCTTCATTGTGAAGAAGAGAGCAGAGAAAACCGCTCGGAATATCTCTAGAAATACGACGATCATTATCCCGGAGCACTTTATTCCTTCGTTTAAGCCGGCAAAAACCTTTGTATCGCAAGTGAAAGAACAAGTAAAAAAATAATATATGCCAAGCGGAAAGAAAAGAAAAAGACATAAAATGTCGACGCACAAGCGCAAAAAACGGCTTCGGAAAAACAGACATAAAAAAAGAAAGTAGTTTTTACTTTTAGATAGAATGAAATTTGTCTGTTGGTTAAACCTAAAGTACAGCGGTACTTTAGGTTTAATCCATTTTAAGCAGCGGATTTATGCTGAACTAATTTCAAAATTGATATAACGTAGTGAGTAGCGATCTGATTATTGATGTCACTCCCTCGGAAGTTGTTATCGCGTTATTGGAAGACAAACGTTTAGTTGAGTTAACAAGGGAAAAAAGCGGAGCAAAATTTGCAGTTGGCGACATTTATTTAGCCAGGGTAAAGAAAATAATGCCGAGCTTAAACGCTGCATTCATCGACGTTGGGTACGAAAAAGATGCATTTTTGCATTACCTTGACATGGGACCGCAGTTTTCGACTTTAGGCAAATTCATGAAAGTTGCCAGTTCGAAAAAGAACCGTATTTCTTCATTGTCAAAAATTCAGTCCGGCCCGGATATTAATAAGCAGGGCAAGATTACGGAGGTACTGAAAGCGGGTCAGATTATTTTGGTGCAGATTGCCAAAGAGCCCATTTCAACAAAAGGGCCACGACTGACCTCCGAATTGTCAATAGCAGGAAGAAATTTGGTATTGATGCCTTTCAGTGAGAAAGTCAGTGTTTCACAGAAGATCAGCTCTGCCGAAGAAAAGAGCAGGTTAAAAAAGCTGATTCAAAGCATCAAACCGAAGAAATACGGCGTCATTGTCCGGACCGTTTCCGAAGGGAAGCGCGTTGCAGAGCTTGACCAGGAACTAAAAAGACTGGTTGCGAAGTTTGAAACGATGTTCCAAAAATTAAAGAAAGCCACCGCCCCGTCTTTAATTATTGGAGAAATGAACCGGACCACGGCCTTGTTGCGTGATATTTACAACCCAAACTTCAACAGCATCATCGTGAACGATGCCGAAGTCGCTGATGAAATCGCAGAATACCTTGAGAGCATTGCGCCCGAAAAGAAGAAGACCGTGAAATTTTACAACGGCGGTCGTCCGATTTTTGAGTATTTCGGGATCGACAAGCAAATCAAGTCCTTGTTTGGAAAGACGGTCTCTTTCAAGAACGGTGCATACCTGATCATTGAACATACCGAAGCATTTCACGTGATTGACGTGAACAGCGGGAACCGTTCAAAAGCCGGTGTTGATCAGGAAACCAATGCGCTGGAAGTAAACCTCGCGGCAGCCGAGGAAATAGCAAGACAACTGAGGATGAGAGACATGGGAGGCATCATCGTGATCGATTTTATCGACATGCATCTTGCCGAAAACCGGCAGAAGGTTTATGACCGTATGAGAGAGGTGATGGCTGCTGACCGCACCAAGCACAACATCTTACCGTTGAGTAAGTTTTGCCTGATGCAGATCACGCGCCAGCGGGTACGCCCTGAAGAGCATGTGGAGACAGCCGAAGTATGTCCCACTTGTCATGGTACCGGTAAAATTACCCCGACAATTCTTTTTACCGATGAACTGGAACTGAAAGTCAATTACATTTTTAAAGAACTCAACAAAAAGAAATTGACGCTAAAGGTTCATCCTTATGTCGCCGCATTTTTGACCAAAGGATTTCTATCCCTGGGAAGGAAATGGGCATTTAAGCAGTTACGGCCTGTCCGTATTGAGGGAGTGGGCTCCCATACCTTCCTGGAATATCATTTTTTTGATGAAAATATGGAAGAGATAATTCTTTGAAACAAATCCCGGATAACACCGGGATTTGTTATTCATAACAATCTTTAACAGTTTTTGCGGGATCATTTAGCCCTAATTTTCTTATCTTGAACGAGAGATATTCTTTTTGACAGCAGGTGGATGGATTATTTTGCCGGCGAGTTCGATGCGTTGACAAACTGAGAAAATTGTTTTTAAAAAGGACCAATTATGAGGCAATTTATTTTTCTTACCGGATTGATCTTTCTTTCTTTCCCCTCATTTTCGCAGATCGAGGAACCTGTGAGGTGGTCATTCCGTTCAAAACAAGACGGACAGGATGTTCAACTGATCTTTAAGGCGGTCATTGACGAGGGATGGCATTTATACGACACCAGTCTGCCTGACGGAGGTCCTGTCCCGACGTCCATCCATTATACCGACAGTTCCCTTTTTGAACGGCATGGAGCGCTCCTGAAGAATCCGCCGCCCGTGGAAGTTTTTGACAAGACGTTTCAGATGGATCTCCGGTATTTCAGTCATCAGGCTGAGTTTATCCAGAGGGTCCGCCTCAGGTCGGATCTTCCGGTGACCATCAGCGGGTATGTGGAGTTTATGGTCTGTGATGATGAACGTTGCCTTCCGCCGGCAGAAGTTGATTTTGAATTCAGACTAAAAACGGAAACCGGAGACGGGAGACCGGAGACGGGAGACCGGGGACCGGAGACGGGGGGAACGACAGCAACGCCAACCGCGCCGCAGCTTGAAGCCGGTCCTGAAGCAGGCCGGATCATCACGGCGGGAGGGAAAGAGCGATCGGCCGGTACCCTGTGGTTGTTCTTCTTTTTTTCATTTCTCGCCGGACTGGCTGCAATCCTCACGCCCTGTGTTTTTCCGATGATCCCTATGACCGTTTCGTTCTTTATGCGCGGCAGCGAGAGCAAAGCCCGGTCACGTTTGAACGCGCTGTTTTACGGCGCTTCCATCGTCGGGATTTACACGGTTCTGGGAACAGTCGTCGC
>CAZANK010000033.1:11516-14445 GCA_964486235.1 uncultured Prolixibacteraceae bacterium
AACTCGGTCAAGGTGGTGCTTGGATTTTTGGAACTGGCGCTTGGGTTAAAATTTCTGAGCATAGCCGATCAGACTTACCACTGGGGTATTCTTGACCGGGAGGTTTACCTGGCCTTGTGGATTGTCATCTTTACCCTGCTTGGGTTTTACCTGCTGGGGAAGCTGATGTTTGTCCACGACGACGACGTGAAGCACGTGTCTGTTCCGCGACTGATGCTGGCGATCCTTTCGTTTGCTTTCGTGGCCTACCTGATTCCCGGAATGTTTGGAGCCCCTGTAAAGGCAATCTCCGGGTACTTGCCGCCCCAGACGACGCTCGACTTCGACCTGCATAAAATTGTCCGTGATGAAGTCAGACTGGTGAGTTTTTCACCAGGCGGTGTTGCTGCCGATCCGCGCCGTGATTTATGTGAGAAACCGAAATTCAGCGAATTTCTGCACCTGCCGCACGGACTGGAAGGGTATTTCGATTATGAGCAGGGCATGGCCTGTGCAAAGGCACAAAAGAAGCCCGTTTTTATTGATTTTACAGGGCATGGGTGCGTCAACTGCCGGGAGATGGAGGCAGCCGTTTGGTCTGACCCAAGGGTGCTGCAACGGCTGAAAAATGATTACGTGATCATTGCGTTGTATGTGGACGATAAAACCGGTTTGCCGGAAAGCGAGTGGGTCACATCGACCTATGACGGGAAGGTCAAGAAAACAATCGGGAAGAAATATGCCGACTTCCAGATCAGCCGTTTTGGCGTGAACGCGCAGCCTTATTATGTGTTGCTCGACACCAGCGGTGAACTGCTGGCCAGTCCGAAGGCGTATGACCTGAACCCTGACCGTTTTGTGGATTTCCTCGATGAGGGACTGAAAAAATTCGACAGCAGATAAAGATAAACTGTTCTGACAACACCAAATTTCTGAGAATAAAAATAGTTAATCCCTTTTGTTTTTGAAATGTTTGAATCGCTATGCGTCATTTATCGAGAGCCGAGTTGGAGCGAATGACGGACAGGGAATTGATCGACCAGATGATAATGGACAATGAAACGATCGTTGAGTATGTTTTTTTTGAAAAGTGCAATGCATTACTCCGCTATATTGTCCGGGAAATATTCTCCGGTAAGCTTCAGCCGGAGGAGTTGGTCAGCGAATTGTATTTATTCCTTCGGGAGGATAATTGGCGCAGAGTCCGTAAATTTGAAGGAAGAAGCAAATTCGTTACATGGATTTCTGTTGTTGCAGTACGTTTCTTTCTGAGAAAGAGAGCTTTGTTGATAGATTCGGGAGACAAACATTCTCCATATCATGAGATGGACAGAGAGATTCCGGATAAGTGTAGCGATGATGCGCTGATCAGCAGGATGGATTTGATCAATGGTATTCGGCAGTTAAAAAGTCCAAGAGATAAATTTGTCATTTTGGCGATCGAAATCGAGGGTTGCGACGCGGACGAGGTTGCCGGAAAACTGGGTATTACGAAAGCCAATTTGTATAATATTAAGAAAAGGGCTCTCGATAAACTGGCTGCAATTTTAAAGGAGGATCATTATGCAGACAAATAGAATATCGGAAGAGTTGCTGGCTTCCTTTATCGAAGGGACGCCGTCCGCCCAGGAAACTGAAGCGATTAATCAGCTATTAACGACTGATCCGGATGTGTTCGCAGAATTTTTGTTGGCATTTAAGGCTTCCTGTTTTTCAGACGAGGAACAAGTTGAAGATACAGACCCGCGTGAAGCCCCGATAATTGGACACACGCATTGGAATGTTGCAGCAGGACTTGCTGCGGCGATAGGCGGGGGCGCAGGGCTTGCCGGATATCTTTCTCAACTGGCTCATGTGTCGCCTATGTTAGGCGATCATGACGTTTCCGGTGAGGTGAATGATAGAAATTCCGGTGAAGAAGGCTCTATATCAGAAAACATAAATCAATCAACGATGGAAGCTTCAAGTTACCCGGGAGATTTCAATCCGATACAGCAGCAGTATGACGACACCTGCGCGATAAAAAGTCAGCAATTGATTTTAAACGATTTCGGTATTTCTGTGAGCGAAGAACAACTGGTGCGGCAGGCCGAACAATTTGATCTATACACTCCCGGGAGCGGAACGTCGCCCCGGGACGTGGGAAAGCTGCTGGAACTGAACGGAGTTCAATATACCCAATATGAAAATGCCACGGTGTATGACCTGACTGCAGCGCTGGCGCAAGGACAGAAAGTGATCATCGGGGTCGATTCGGACGAACTTTGGGATAAAGGGCTGTTATCGCAATACGGGAACAAGATCACCGATTATTTCGGGGGCGAAAGCGCCGATCATGCGCTGATCGTCGCGGGTATCGATACGACCGATCCGGATCATGTTCAGGTCATCCTGACCGATCCTGGAACAGGAGAAGAATCAGCCTGTTACCCGATGGAGCAATTCTTGGATGCCTGGCACGACTCGGGGAACTTCATGGTAGCAACCGACTCTCCGGCACCGCTTGCCTATAATCCCGAAATGATTAATTTTGATTATGATGCCGGGCATATTCCTGCCATCGGACAGATGCCTTATGATTATTTCGATCGGACGGTCATGCCGATCGTTCATAACCTGACCGGTGATGTGGAACACCACGACTTGTTATGGAACGATTTCTCGGGGATGGTGAGAGGAGATATGTCCGGCTTTTCGAACGAGTTCATTGATGTCATCAATAGCATGCCTTATGCCGGGATGAATGATTCACACATCGACGACCTTTCGTTCGGAAGCCGGCATATGGCCGATTATTATCATGACTGGGCCGAGCATCACGAACGGCTTGCCCAATACGATATTGAACATGGCAACCCGGACAGCGCCCAAAATCATTTGAATTACGCTGACGACTGTCATGACCACGCCGTCGATGAACTGAATGACAACAATGATGAATGAATTACCG
>CAZANK010000034.1:0-14418 GCA_964486235.1 uncultured Prolixibacteraceae bacterium
TGAGCACCTTGGTGAAGGGAGTTATGTGCTCGAAGCGCACCATGCGTCGGCCCGTGACGAAGATGAAGCGTGGATGAAACTGATCTTTGTCGATCCGATGCATGAAGCGGAAGTTATCTTTCGCCTTCAAAAGGCGCCGGAGTTGCTCCTGGCCGGTCAGCGTCATCCTGTGGAACTGCGCCTGCACGACCTGAACGGGGAAGCTGTTTCCGGACAAAAGATGACCTACGCATTGCGGGACGGAGACCGGCCATTGACGTCGGGCAAGTTGAAAACCGATGATCAGGGAATCCTGACATTTGACCTCGATGTTCCGGAAGGCAGCTATGAGAGGCCGTTGTTGTTGACCGTCAGCGATTCCAGGAAACTGCATTACAGTCGCCGGTTTCCTGTGAACACCGGGAAGCTGAAAGTTAGTTTTTACGCGGAGGGCGGCCATTTCCTGGCTGGTGTTCCGCTGAAAACAGGATTCCGGGTAACGACCTTCGACGGACTGCCGGTGGATGTATCGGCCGAAATCACCGGCGAAGGCGGCAGGCAGGTGTCGCAGACAAAAACACTGATCCCCGGATACGGCGTTTTTCCCGTGATGGCAAACCCTGGCGAAGAATATCAGTTTCGGATCACCAGCGAATTGGGGAAAGGACAGACCTTCGATCTGCCTGACTTTGAGCAGGAGGGGTTCACCTTCTCCATCCCCAGAACCGATCAGGAGTTCATTCATCTGAGTCTCCTTACTGCTGGCACCCGGACACAGGCGGTGAACCTCCTGATCACCAGGGGAGACCGGTTGTTCTGGGCATCGACGGTGAACGTCTCCGGCGCCGGACGGATGACAATCCCGAAACAGGACCTTCCGGCAGGACTTTGCCTGTTATCGGCATTCAGCGAACAGGGGGAACTGCTTGGAGAACGGTTGCTGTACGTCGGTCAGGATCGCGAACTGCAGGTTTCTGTCAGCGCCGGACAACTGGCAAGTGACCGGTCAGAAATGCTGTTGATCAAAGCAGTGCCCGTGATCAAAGCCGACTCGGCCATCGTGACCGTTTCGGTGAGCGCGGCGGTCAAAAACGCCGAAGCCGGCGAGGACTTCCTGACCTGCTTTACGTTGAACAGCCTGCTTGAAAACAGAATACCCGGGGCTGCCACGATGATGAAGGAAGGCGTTCTGAACGAGAATGTGCTGAATTTCCTGCTGATATGCAACCGGTTTCGGAATTATTGCTGGCAGTCGGTCGTTGATTTCGAGGCTGCCGGCGGCGCCTCCCGTGCGGAGAAAGGTTGGCTGTCGGGCAAAGTCATTGACCGGGGCGGTGAAGCGGTTCAGAATGCCAGGGTGAGCCTGGTCCATACGGGCCATGCGCAGTTCATGAGCGCCACCACCGATGAGGAGGGCCATTTTGTGTTTCCCGGGATCGATCCGGCGAAAAAAGACGATTACGTACTGAAGGCGATCGCGCCCGACGGGAATGACAAGCTGACCATCGGGCTTGACAAGGATTTTCGTGAGCGGCTGTCGATGCAGGTACAGCGTTTTCTCTCGGGCATGATCTCCGTCGAAAAGCCGGAGGTTCCGCTTTCGTTCATTTCCGATAACCGGTTTCTGTACACCAGGGTGAAGAAAAAACAGGCGCCAACCCGCGATGAAAGCATTCCTTACCTGAAACAGTTACAATCCGGCTCAACCATCATGGACGTCATTAAAATGATTAAGCCCTACCATCTTGTTGACGGCGATAAGATCGTATTCCCGGGAGGCAGCAATTCGCTGATGGCGCAGGACGGAGCGCTGATCGTGATCGATGGTCAGAAGATGGGGACAAGCGCCTCGGCGATCAACAACATCTCCCCGTATGACGTGGAATCGATTCAGATTTCCACCAATCCGGTGGAGATTTCACGGTATACCGGACTCAATTCGGTGGGGTTGATCGAGATCCGCACCCGCAGGGGTGAGTCCGCCAAAGAATCGCCGGACAAGGAAGAAGCGGACAGCAAGGAATTCAGGAGTGCGCAGCGGCAAACGACCTTATGCTGGTCACCTGGGTTACTGCTCAACGACCAGGGCGAGGTGAGGGTACAGGTTCCGGCAACCGAAATAAAAGGTGATTTTCGGGTGGAAGTGACCCTCATCGATAAAAAAGGACGAGTAGGTCAACATGTGTTGGTTTTAGAGAGAGAGTAAAGGCACGGGGCTCTCCGGAGCCCCTCCTTTACACGATTCTGTCCAGCAGTTGCCCCGCGTGGAAGCCTTCGCGCCGGAGTTGCGGGTCAAGCGATGTCAAAAGAGGCTTTAACAGGTCATAATCGTGATTTTGCGATTTCAGCGCGGCGGTGAGCGTCGCCGCCAGGGACGCCGAGAGATCGCCTTCCCAGGCCGATTCCTTGATCTTCCCTTTTTCGACCAGGAGCATCAGGGAGATCTTCTTCCCGGAGGGACTGCTGACCTCGTTCCGGTACCGGTATTTTGGCGAATACCCGTAAATCCAGTCCCATTGACTGTATTTTTCATCGCTCAGTTGACGGATGGCCTCCAGGTCGGCTGCCGAAAGATCGGCTACCTGGCCGTCCGGAAAGGTTTGGCCCACCTGGTCGAAGATAAACGCAGCAAAAGCATCCGTGGTCATGGGTGTTTGCAGGTGACCGGAAATATTGGTCACGTCGCTCCGGTTCGACGGGATCGACTTATCTTCAAACCGCGACAAATCCACCTTCAGCGCATTTTTCAACTGGTCGAGCCGGCTGTTGAAAAGCAGCGTGCCATGGTGCATCAGCCGGAGCTTGTGCACGTGATCGGCACTTCCCGATATCTTTTCCTGTCCTAGGAAGATGGACTGATGAGGACCGGCATGAGCCTGCAGTCCCAGTTCACCGAGCACCCCGATCATGAGCTGGGTAAACCACTGGTAGTTGATCTGGTCGGTCCGTTCCACCGTTTTGATAAAGGTGAAATTCAGGTTCCCTTCATCGTGGAAAACGGTTCCCCCGCCGGAGAGCCTCCGGGCAACATGAACGCGGTTTTCGCGGACATAGCGGTGATCGATCTCCGCCAGCGCGTTCTGGTGCTTCCCGACCACAACCGCGCGCTGACTGCGCCACGTCAAAAAGAAATCGCGGGGGTCATTCTTCAGAAGAAATTCTTCTGTGGCCAGGTTCAGATAAGGATCTGTGCTTCTTAACGGGATACAACAGGTTGTCATGTGCGCAAAAATAGCTAAAAACCGAAAATGATGCCAATCGTGGGCAAGACGGTACCGGTGGTGTTCTTTGCCCTCCGGATCACATACCGTGTCCCGTCGTCGGTGGTCAGGAACGCCCCGTTGCTGTCCTGCTCCCGGATAAGATGGTCTTTCGCCTGACTTTGGAAATGATAGAGGTTCTGGATGTCGAGGTAAAATTTGAGGATGAACTTCTGAAGGTAATAGACCTTGTCCACACGGATGTCCAACTGGTGAAAGGGGTCAAAACGCAGGGAATTCCACCGGCCGGTATCCAGGTAAGGCCCGTTGTTCATGTTCCAGGCATCAATCAGCGACGAGCGGTCCATGTCGTAAGGGGTGTAAGGCAGGCCGCCCACGAACCGCCAGCGTATCCCCGCACGCCAGTTCCGGTTCAGGTCCCTGGTCGTGGTCAACGTCAGCAGGTGCTTGCTGTCCCAACTCGAGGCGATATACGTGCCATGCTTGTCTTCAAATTCACTTCTGACCAGCGTGTACGAGAGGTTGAAATTGAATTTGCCTCCCGATGTGATCCGGGCCTGAAACTCCATCCCGTAAGCTTTCCCGTCCGAGATGGAAACCACTTCCTCGTTCCCGACCACCCCGTAATCGGCCCCCAGGTTTGCCAGGCTCACCGAATCCCTGACCGAAAAGGGATAGTCGTGGTAGTTTTTCAGAAATCCTTCGACAGACAACTGCGTATCGGGGCGCGGGCGAAATTCAACCCCGGCAATCACATGGTCTGCTGCGATGTATTTCAACCCGTTGGATTTGTTGACCAGTTCGCCGTCGCGTTTGAATCCCATCGGCGGATAGGCCGGCAGTTGATAATAGCGTCCGCTGTTGAAATTGAGGCTCCACTTCGGCGTCAACCGGTACGAGCCCGACAGGCGGGGCGAAAACTGGTCAAACGGATTGTTCATGTCGTCCGAATAATTGCACGCGTCAAACCGGACTCCCGCCGACAGTTCAAGTCGCCCGTCCGGGAATTTGTGGCTTGCCTGTCCGAAGAAGCCTGTTTTGACCAGGTTCAGCCGGGTATGGTAATTCACCCGGAGCGTTCCCCGCGGGTCGTACCGCTGCTGGATGGTGGTGTTGGTGTAGGTGACCAGATCAAGATTGGCCCCGAAACTGACGCGGATGTCGCCATCCAGGATCCGGTTCTCATAGCGGAACTTGTTCTCAATTTCTTCCGACTCGTAATCGAGGGTTTTATTGGCCTCGGCACTGTTGTCGTTGTCCAGGTATTTCAGGGAGGTGTTGTTCAGGTGGCTTCGGCTGGCCACCAGCGTATGGTAGCCTCTTTCTTTGAAATGCTTGTACACTGCCCCGGCAGTATAGCTCCACTGTTCATATTCAGGGAGGGTGGACAGGATGAACTTTTGCTGGTCGTCAGGCTGCTCAATGCCGGTATTGAGGCTGAACTGGTCCAGGGCGCCCAGTCCTGTCAGCGTGATCTCGTTCCGGCTGTCCAGTTTGATCTTCACTTTGAACTGGAGGTCGTTGAAGGTCGGCAGAAACGGCAGCTCAAGCAGGCTGAAGAGGAATTTCAGGTACGACCGGCGCACCGAAACGATGTAGGTGGTGTTTGTCCCGGCAGGACCGTCGACCGTCGCCGCGACTTCGGAAGCGCCGACCGACAATTGGCCTTTCGCCTGCTCGTGGTTCCCGTCGCGCTGCGAAAATTCAAATACCCCGCTCAGGGCATTTCCCCTTGATGCCGGAAAGGCCCCCGAGTAATAGTTCGCCTCCCGCAACAGGTCGGCGTTGATGATGCCCACTGGTCCCCCGGATGCACCCTGGGTGGCAAAATGGTTGATGTTCGGAACTTCAACCCCGTCCAGGAAAAACCGGCTTTCGGAAGGACCACCCCCCCGGATGATGATATCGTTCCGGAAGGCGGGGGTAGACTGCACTCCCGGGAAAGACTGGATCACCTTTGAAATATCACGGTTGGCGCCCGGACTGGTCTCAATCTCGGAGATGCCGATGTTCCTCAGCGAAACCGGGCTTTCTTCCGGCTTTCTGAACAGCGACCCCTTGACGGTCACCTCCCCGAGTTGCATGTCACTTTTCATCAAGGCCATGTCCAGGTCCACGACCCGTGAGTGGCTGACTTCGACTTCGGGTGAAGTCATTTCTTCATAACCAAGGGTGCGGAACTGAAGCCGGATGAACCCGGGAGTGAGGCCGGTCAACGAGTAGTGCCCGTTTTCGTCGGTGACGGTGCCCGTGGTGGTGCCAACGACGACAACGGCCGCGAAGGGGAGTCCCGCGTTTGTGGCTGCATCGGAAACACGCCCCCTGATCATGGCCTGCTGAGCGAACACCGATAGCGTCAGGAACAGAGACCCAAGGATGGAAAAAATCCGGCTGCGCATAAAATTTCGTTTGTTTTTTTGAATCGTTATCTTTGTCTGAACCGGTTAAGCGTCCGGTTTTCGAAGATGAAGATACGGTTTTAAACGAACATCAGGAAAAAATGCGGGTTGTTGTACAACGTGTTTCGGAAGCATCGGTGGCGATCGATGGCAAGCTGAAGGCATCCATCGGGTGCGGACTGCTCATCCTTCTTGGGGTGGAGGATGCAGATCAGGATGAAGATATCGAATGGCTGGTGCGAAAGATTGCGCAGTTGCGCATCTTTAATGATCCGGACGGGGTGATGAACCGGTCCCTGGAGGAGACCGGCGGCGAAGCCCTCGTGGTCAGCCAGTTTACGCTGATGGCTTCGCTGAAAAAAGGGAACCGGCCGTCCTGGATCCGGGCATCTGCCCCTCCCAGGGCGGTTCCGATGTATGAAAAGTTCATTCGTGCATTGTCCGTGAAATTGGGCAAGCCGGTCGAAAGCGGTGAATTCGGCGCCGACATGAAGGTTTCGCTGGTGAATGACGGGCCTGTGACGGTGATCATCGACACGAAGAACAAAGACTTTTAGAGATTAACCTGTGAAGAGCGGATCGCGGATACGTATCCCCGTGAGTGAATCATTCCTGCAAAACGGGATACGGGCGAACAGGAAATCACTCCGCGGAAACGGAATGACGTGAGCAGGAAACCTGATATTGCTGCAAAAGCAGAAAGGGACAAAAATTGAAAACGATGCAAAATAAACAGGAAGTGTCGCTCCGGCGGGCGCAGCAGATGGTCGACGGATGGATCAGGGAGTATGGGGTACGTTATTTCAGTGAGCTGACGAACATGGCCATTTTGACGGAAGAAGTCGGTGAACTTGCCCGGATCATCGCCCGCCGGTATGGCGATCAGTCTTTTAAACCGTCGGACGAAGGGCGTGATCTCGGCGATGAAATGGCCGATGTGCTATGGGTGGTGATTTGTCTGGCAAACCAGACCGGCGTTGACCTGAACGAGGCTTTTTTGAAAAATCTGGAGAAGAAGACGACGAGGGACCGTGACCGGCACCGGCGCAATGAGAAGTTAAAATAGAATCAACGTGCGATGCGAAAAAGGCATTCAGCGCTCCTGAAGAGATTAATTATTTCTGCATGAAGATCGATAAAGTATCGATTTCTTTCAGGAATAAAACCTTTTTTATTAAATTGGGTGCAAATTTTCCGGAACTAATCGAACAGAAATATGAATACGAAGATCAAAGAGCTCACCGAGACGATTTATAACGAGGGGGTCACTAAGGCCCGGGAAGAAGCAGAAAAAATTATTTCCGAAGCAGAAAAGAAGGCGGAAAAAACGATTGCCGCATCAGAAGAGCAGGCAAACGCCATTCTGACAGCGGCCCGGCAGGAAACGGAACGGATGAACCAGTCTCTGAAGGCTGAGCTTCAGGCTGTATCGGAGCAGGTCATGGAAATTACCAGGCAGGAGTTAAAGAATATGGTCTCGGCGAAGGCCTCTGAAGCGCTCGCCAAACAACTGACTTCAGACCACGGCTTTTTGACCGATTTGGTGCTGGAAATAGCCCGTAGCTGGCACATCAGCGGGACGAACGGGAATCATCCCGAAATGCTGGTCCCTGAACCATTGGCCGGCAAAATGGAATCGTTGTTACAATCCAAGGCATCTGAGGTGCTTGCGTCAGGGCTGAAAATAAAACCTGTTGCCGGACTGAAAGATGGCTTCAGCATCATGAACACGGGCGACGGCTTCAAGGTATCCTTTACGGACGAAGATTTCCAGGCTTTTTTCATGGCGCTGATGAAGCCGAAAATCCGGGAATTTCTTTTTAGTCAGGAAGAAGCATGAGTTTCTATTACAGCTTTATAGCCGGTTTGCCGGACCTGGAGTTTGACGTGGGGCAGGATACGGCGCTTCCTGTCCTCTACCCCGGCATCCTGGAAGAAATCCTTCCGCCGGAGGAGTTGGAATGGGTGCGTCTCCTGTGGTTGCGGAGATTCCATTTGCCGGTCATCGCCTGGTTAAGCGGCGAAAGCCAGGGCGAAGATTTGCCGCCGGAATTGCCCGTTGAGGCCTTCCACTCGGCCAATGAGGCGTTTCAGGCGCTGCCTTTGTATTTGCGGCAACTCGTCCTTTGGAAAGAGAATGACCGCGGCGAACTTCCTTCGGCCAGGATCGCACACCGGCTGCAGCAACTGTATTTCAGGCAACTGCTGGCTTCGCCAAACCAGTTTATCCGGGAATGGGGCCAGTCGGAAATGAACCTGGTCAATTTCATGGCGGCACGCCGCTCCGAGGCGACGGCGGCCGACAAGAAACAGCAGTTGATCCCCGGCAACAGCTATTATGAGCTGTTGCAGGAATTCACCACCTCACAGAAAATCATCCAAACCGAATATCAACTGGCAGCGAAGCTGGAGCCGCTTTTTGCAAACGCCAACCTGCTTGAGCGGGAGCTTGAAATGGACAGGCTCCGCTGGAATGCCATCGACGAAATTAACCGTTTTGAATATTTTACACTGGATGTGATCCTGGGTTATTTCCAGAAAGTGTTGCTGCTCCAAAGGTGGCGAAAGATCGTTCATCCGCGCGAACCGCTTGGCATCCGTGAAATAACCGGTATTTATCTTAAAAACCAGAATCCAGAATCAGCGAAACATGGAAAATGAAAAAATAATCAGCAGAGGAAAGGTGACGGCAATCGTCGGTAACCTGGTGGAAGTACTCGTGGACGGTCCGCTTATTCAAAACGGCATTTGCTTTTTTCTGTACCAGGATAAGGAGATCATGGGCGAAGTGATCAAGACTGAAGGGAATAAGGCATTTGCCCAGGTTTTTGAATCCACCCGTGGTTTTTATACCGGGATGGATGTTGTCTTTTCAGGAATGATGCTGGAGGTACAACTGGGACCAGGGATGCTGACGCGAAACTACGACGGGTTGCAGAATGATCTGGACAAGATGAACGGTGTTTTCCTGGAACCGGGCGCGCGGACGTTCCCGCTCGACGAGGGGTCGCGTTGGTCGTTTACCCCGCTGGCGAAAGCAGGCGATTGGGTTCATGCCGGCGACTGGCTCGGCGAAGTTCCGGAGTATCATATTCAGCACAAGATCCTGGTGCCCTTCAAGTTTGAAGGGACACACGAGGTGGCCTGGGTTGCGCCGGCAGGGGAATATGCCATCACCGACACGGTGGCCCGTTTGACGGATGACGCCGGCAGTGAAAAGGAGGTGACGATGATCCAAAGCTGGCCCGTGAAGGTGCCTGTGACCTGTTACCGCGAAAAGCTGAGACCCGGCACGTTGTTTGAAACCGGCGTCCGGGTGATCGACACCATGAACCCAATCCTCGAGGGAGGTACCGGTTTTATTCCCGGGCCATTCGGCAGCGGTAAAACGGTGCTTCAACATGCGTTGGCCAAACAGGCTTCGGCCGATGTCGTCATCATGGCCGCCTGTGGCGAACGCGCCAACGAGGTGGTGGAGATCTTTACCGAATTCCCTCACCTGGACGACCCGCGCACGGGAAGAAAGCTGACGGAAAGAACCGTGATCATTGCCAATACCTCCAACATGCCCGTTGCCGCCCGTGAGGCGTCCGTGTATACGGCCATGACCATTGCCGAATACTTCCGGTCAATGGGACTGAGTACCCTGTTGCTGGCCGATTCCACCTCCCGGTGGGCGCAGGCCTTACGCGAGATGTCGAACCGGATGGAGGAACTTCCCGGCCCCGACGCCTTCCCCATGGACTTGTCGGCGATCATCGCCAATTACTATTCCCGGGCCGGCTATACCATCCTGAACAATGGGGTGAAAGGGTCGATCACGTTTATCGGCACCGTGTCGCCGGCCGGCGGGAATTTGCTGGAGCCGGTGACCGAAGCCACGAAGAAAGTCGCCCGTTGCTTTTTTGCCCTTTCGCAAAACCGGGCCGACAGCAAACGGTATCCGGCCATCGACCCGATCGACAGCTACTCGAAATACCTGGAATACGAGGAGTATATCGATTTTGCCTACAAGCATGTCGGACCAAACTGGATCGCTAAAATTGACCAGGTGAAAAACTTTTTGATCCGCGGACAGGAGGTGCGCGAACAAATCAATATTCTGGGCGACGATGGCGTTCCGGTTGAATACCATGAAATCTTCTGGAAATCGGAGTTGATCGACTTTGCCATCCTGCAGCAGGATGCCTTCGACGACGTCGACAGCAACACCCCGCTGAAAAGGCAGAAGGAGATGCTCGAAAAAGTGATCAGCATCGTGGAAACAGAATTCGGGTTTACCGATTTTAATGACGTGCGTGACTATTTCAAGAAGGTCATCAACTTATTCAAGCAGTTGAATTACAGTCCGTTTCATTCCGATCAGTTCCATCGTTACGAGCAGCAGCTTAAAGATCTTGTTAAATCTAAAATTACCGTAGCATGAAGGCAAGGGCATTTCAGAAAATATATTGCCGTCTGGCAAATATCACCAAAGCCACCTGTACACTGGAAGTGTCGGGCGTAGGCTACGAGGAAATGGCCTGGGTTCAGGGACGTGCCGCCCAGGTAGTGAAGATCGTGGGGAACAAAGTGACCTTGCAGGTATTTGAAGGAACGGAGGGGTTACGGAGCGACGCGGAGGTCATTTTTACCGGCCGCCCACCCGTGCTGCCGCTGAGCGAGTATATGAACGGCCGCTTTTTTGACGGCTTTGGAAATCCCATCGACGGGTTACCCGCGGTGGAAGGGCGCGAGTACCCGATCGGGGGTCCTTCGGTGAACCCGGTCCGCCGGATGCAGCCCAGCGAACTGATCGCCACGGGTATTGCCGGAATAGACCTGAACAATACACTCGTTTCGGGACAAAAGATCCCCTTCTTTGCCGATCCGGATCAGCCGTATAACCAGGTGTTGGCCCTGATCGCCCTCCGGGCGAAGGTGGACAAGATCATCCTGGGAGGGATGGGACTGACCCGCGATGACTACCTGTTCTTTAAACATGCCTTTGAAAAAGGATACGGACAGTCGAAGATTATCGGATTTGTCAACACCACCGACAAATCGCCGGTCGAGCGGTTGCTGATCCCGGATATGGCGCTGACCGCGGCTGAGTATTTTGCCGTGGGGAAAAATGAGAAGGTGCTCGTCCTGCTCACCGACATGACCCAATATGCCAATGCGTTGAGCATCGTCTCGAACCGGATGGACCAGATCCCGTCGAAAGACAGTATGCCCGGCTCGCTCTACAGCGACCTTGCCAAGATTTATGAGAAAGCCGTTCAGTTCCCCGATGGCGGGAATATTACCATCCTGGCCGTCACCACGCTCTCGGGAGGTGATATTACCCACGCGATACCCGACAATACTGGGTATATCACCGAGGGACAGTTGTTCCTTCGCCGGGCGCCGGAGGTGAACCGGGTCATTATCGACCCCTTCCGGAGCCTTTCGCGGTTGAAACAGCTCGTGATCGGGAAGGTGACACGCGCCGACCATCCGCAGGTCATGAACGCGGCCATCCGCCTTTATGCCGACGCGGCCAACTCCAAGACCAAGCTCGAAAACGGGTTTGAGCTGTCCGACTACGACCGCCGGGTCCTGCGCTTTGCCGAGGATTATTCGCGTAACATCCTGGCCATTGACGTGAACCTGGGAACTGACGAGATGCTCGACGAAACCTGGAGGCTTTTTGGACGGTACATGACCCAGGACGAGGTGGGCATCAAGCAGGAATTTGTCAATCAACACTGGAAAAAACCGGAACTGGTATGACCTGGAAATTGGCAAGCTGTGATAGGGGTTTATGGTTATATGGTGATATGGTTTCAAGCCATCCGTCCATCCGTCCATTCAACCATTTGCTTCCGGTCTCCGGTTTCCGGCCTCCTTCTTACGACTTACGACGATGAAGTTAGAGATCAAATATAATAAAACCGTTTTACGCGAATTCCAGACGAAGCTGAAGGTGCGGGAGCGAGCGCTCCCGACGCTGAAAAACAAGGAAGCGGCCCTTCGCGCCATGGTTCTGGAAACCCGCAAGCAGTTGGACGAGGCCGTCCACATGTTGCGCGTTCAGTTGACGCGGATCGAACCGTGGAAACCGCTGTGGAACGAATTTGATGATTCGCTTTTGCAGGTCAGGCAGGTCAACGTGAGCCGCACGAAAATCGCGGGGATACTGATCCCTCGTTTTGAAGAACTCGAGACGGTGTTGAAGGAATTTCCGCTGACGCTTTATCCGGACTGGTTCAGCGAGGGGATCCCTGAGTTGCAGAAGCTGCTTGAGGCAACCGCCCGGAGGGAAGTGCTGGAAGAGCGTCTTCGTATGCTGGAACAGGCGAGGAAAAAGGCGACCCAGAAGGTCAACCTCTATGAAAAGGTGCAGATCCCTGCGCTTGAATCGGCGATCCGGCAGATCAAGAGGTACCTGGAAGATGAAGATAACCTGTCGAAGGCTTCTCAGAAGTTGTTGAAAACAAAGATGCAAAAGACCGCGCAGCTATGATTGTCAGGATGATCAAATACACGTTTGCTGTTCACCACCGGTTCTACACGCAGTTTCTGGACGACCTGCAGAACCTGGAGGTGGTGCACATTGACCGCACCCGCGAACAGAAAGTAGCCGGCGAGGCGGCCGATTTGACGCACGAAGCCGGACTGGTCCACCAGACGCTGGAACAGTTTAAGAATTACAGGCACGACGGGCCAACGGGAGAGCCTTTCTCCCTGACGGTCAAGGAAGTTGCAGAACAGGCGGGGGCGTGGGAAAAGCGTCTGGCCGATTGCCGGTCAGCCCTGGAACAACTGCAGGAAACCATCCGGGCGCGTGAAATCTGGGGTGATTATTCCGATCAGCTCGTTTCGGAACTCGGCGATCAGGGAATTAAGCTGCGCTTTTATACCATGCCGGCAAGAAAGTTCAGCCAATCCTGGCTCCAGCTTTTCCCCATCGAGATCGTCAGCCGGTCGGAGCGGGAGATTCATTTTGTCTGGATAGGGACCGGCGACATCACGTTTGAAGGCGCCCGCGAACTTCACCCCCCGCGCGAGGAAGTGGCGGAACTGCGGAGACGCGAGGAAGAACTGAAAAATGAGATCGCTGAAATACGCCTGAAACTGGAACAACTGGCAAACAACGCCTGGCAGCCGCTTCATCGCCGGTTGGCGAAACTGAAAGACCGTTTGGAGTGGCTCGACATCCTGGATAACCAGACCTCACAGATCGGGGAAGGCCTGATTTCCTTGCTTGAAGGCTGGGTGGCGGAGACCGGCCGGGAAAAGCTGGACCACTATCTGGAGGAACAAGGGATCCTTTATTTTGTGTCGGAGGCGTCGGACGGGGAAGTGCCCCCGGTCCAACTGGAAAACAGCCGCTTTGCCCGGCTGTTTGAACCGATCTCAAAGCTTTTTTCGCTGCCCGCGTACGGGGAGATGGACCTGACAGCCTACTTCGCTCCTTTTTTCATGCTGTTTTTTGGGTTCTGCCTGGGGGATGCCGGTTATGGACTGATCCTCCTGCTGGGGAGCACGGTGGGCAAACGATATGTTTCTGCCGACATGAAGAGTTTCCTGACTCTCGGACAACTTTTTGGCCTTTCGACGATGATCATGGGCACGATCTTCGGCACGTTCTTTGGCGTTGTCCTGGCCGATATCCCTGCCCTGGAGCCGGTGAAAGACCGTTTCCTGAAGTCGGAGGGCATCTTCTGGCTCTCCATGATCGTGGGCGGTGTCCAGATTATTTTCGGGATCATTCTTCGCATCTTTAATCAGCTCCGGCAAAGCCATCCTTCTGTCGCGCTGGGATCGGTCGGGTGGTTGCTGTTGTTTTTAACAGCGGGCATATTCGAGGTTTTGCTGTCGGGAGACATGACCCCGGCGCTGAAAATCATCCGGATCGCCCTTTATGTCGCGTCGCTGCTGCTGATCATCTTTTTCTCCGGAACAGGGTCTGTTTTTCAGCGACTCGGAGGAGGGATCTGGGAGATTTACGGCAATGTGACCGGCATCTTTGGTGATTTGCTTTCCTATATCCGGCTGTTCGCGCTTGGAGTGGCCAGCTCCATCCTGGGACTGGTGGTCAACCAGATGGCCGTGGCGTTTGGAAAGGCGCCGGTTGTTGGCCCCGTCGTCTTCTTCCTGATCATCGTGGTGGGGCATACGGCAAACCTGGCGATTTCATCGCTGGGCGCCTTTGTGCACCCCATGCGTTTAACATTTGTGGAGTTCTATAAGAATGCCGGCTTTAAGGGGGGAGGCAAATCGTATCAACCTTTTGCAAAACAGAAAAATCATTAATCATTATCTAATACAAACATTATGGATTTGGCTTATGTACTCGTTTATGTGGGTTTAGCCCTGATGGTCCTGCTTTCAGGGATTGGGAGCGCAATCGGCGTATCGAAAGGGGGGAATGCAACCATCGGGGCGCTGAAGAAGCGCGAAGACGCTTTTGGGAGCTATATGCTGCTGAGTGCGTTACCAGGAACGCAGGGCTTATATGGTTTTGCCGGATTTTTCGTGATGAACCTGAAGCTGGGGTCCCTGGAGGCCGTGACCATGATCCATGGCGCCGCTTTTCTTGGCGCCGGCCTCGCGCTTGGCTTTGTGGCCCTGTACTCGGCCATTCAGCAGGGTAGCATCGTGGCTAACGGCATTGCCGGGATCAGCTCCGGGTATGACGTTTTCGGGAAAACGATGGTTTTGGCCGTATTCCCGGAACTCTATGCCATCGTCGCCTTTGCGGTGACCTTCCTGATCAGCACCTCGATCTGAGCCGTCTTGATTTCTGCCAAGGTCGATCAGGACCATGTGGCGGATGACTGGTAACTCTTTTG
>CAZANK010000035.1:0-14391 GCA_964486235.1 uncultured Prolixibacteraceae bacterium
CAAGGTACATAACAAAGCCATTTTTGAACAAAGAGGTTTTTTCAACGTCATACATACCTTCCCTGAATACAAGGATAAAGAGCGATGGTTGGATCTGGCGATCGGGATAACGAGTGAAAACTTATTGGCGCAAACCACAACTGACGGAGTTCAGCGGGAATGGTGCGGGGGTTATCATTCAGCCGTCTATCGCGATGCCCTGGAAATCAGGGACCGGGTTCATGATCTGGGGCGTGAAATGCCTCATGAGTATAACACCAGGGTGAAGTATATGGCTGACCATATTTTTGGCCTTTCGACTCCTGACCTTGGATTTCCGATGTTCGGAGACACGGCCCGTGGTAAACGGACATCGGACGAACGTACATCCTGGCAGTTGCACAGAATGTTGGCGGAAGCCAGTGACAAATTTAATGATCCTAAATACCAGGCACTTGCCGACTTAAATACTAACTATTTGCCTTCAAACGGAAGTGTCGCTTTCTCTGAAGCCGGTCTTTATGCCATGAGAAACAGATGGACTCTGGACCAGGTCTATATGGCGTTGCACTGTTCACCTCCGGCATACAGCGGTCACGATACTCCCGATAACGGAACTTTCGAATTATATGCATACGGACGTTGGCTAATGCCCGATACGGGTTTTTTCACATATGGTCATGATAAAGAAGCACGGGCATGGCACAGACAGACCAGGGTCCACTCAACGATGACCGTGAACGGAAAAGACACCAATATCACGGGACGTCAGTTGTTATGGCAAAGCGCTGAGGATCTCGACATTTTATGTGTTGAAAACGTTTCACATCAATATTTTCTGCACAGGCGTACGGTTTGGTTTGTTGGGAAAAAGAGTGAAATTCCGTTTTTTGTGATCCTTGACGAAGCGATCGGCGATGCTGAAGGAGATATTGCGATTCATTTTCCAATAGCGCCGGGAACAGTAAAAGCCGATAACCATACAGGCTGTATCCTTACTGATTTCGATGAGGTGAACCTGCTGGTAAAAGTTACGGGTAAAAAACCGGTCACTCTCGCAGAAGAAGAAGGATGGCATGCCTGGGAATACGGAAAGAGAGAAAAACGGAAAATGGTATCTGCAATCCATAAAGGACAGGGCCCAACTGTATTTGTATCGATCCTTGTTCCTTTCAAAGGAAAGGTACCTCCGGATGTCTCGCTTCTTTCAGACCCGCGTTCCCTGATGGCCGGAATGAATCCGGTAAATCTGGATGTGATGACAGCAGATCAAAGATGGAGTTTGTCCCGGAAATTGTGACAAAGTAAAGGCCCTAGCCCGAAGCAAGGATCAGCGAAGGAGCACCGAACGATCGGACAACAAAAGCTTTCTCTGGATTAATGGCATGGACGTAAACCTGGACATGAATACTGTTTCCCTCAAACGATGAAAGCCGCGGTATCCGCGGCTTTTTGTGCCCAGAACAAGAGTTATACTTTATCTTAATAGTTTATCCATTAGCAGTTAATAGTCCCTCAGCAAATGGGGATTGCAACCCATTGATAAATAACAATTTAAAAAGTAGTTATATAAGAGTTTAATGGTTTGACAATCTCAATACGCAAACCAAGCGAATTCATGATACGGTAAAAGGTTCCTACTCCCGGCTCCACCAGACCTTTTTCAATCTTTGAAATGTAGGATTTACTTGTTCCGATCCGGGATGCAAGTTCCTGCTGAGTAACTTTTTCGCTTTTCCTGGCATCGTGTATGATTTGGCCCATCAAATAAGCATATGCTTCTCTGCGGAATGCTTCCCGCTCGGGCGTGCCAACCTTGCCATACAAATTGTCAAGTTCTAAACTGATATCGGTAATGTTATTGTTTGCTTTCATAGTATTCCTTCTTTATTCTTAATGCTTTTTGTATCTCTTTTTCCGGCGTTTTTTTGGTTTTCTTTTGAAAACCGTTGAATAAAACAACGATTTTGTCCCCGTCAAATATGAAAAAAATACGATAGATATTACCTTCGTATTCTGCTCTTAGTTCATACAACCCATCACGTATATGATCGACGAATTTCTTTGAAATCCTGTCTTGTGATGCCAAAAGGTCCAATACGTAATGCATCTTTTTTCGCACCCCAGCAGAAAGCGATTCCATAAAATCCCCGTAATAGTTTTTATAGGCTATTATTTTCCTTTCAATCATGACCCAAAATTACAAAAAAGTAGTCAGATATTGCAACTTTCTGCAAATTTGTAATAAAAGTTTGCGAAGTTAAAAATGAAGGGGTATGCTTACATCTGCTCGTATCTGTACAAACGAAAAAAGCCGCGGAAACCGCGGCTTTTAGTGCCCAGAACAGGACTCGAACCTGCACGTCCTTGCGAACGCTAGTCCCTGAAACTAGTGCGTCTACCAATTCCGCCATCTGGGCAATTTCTTTTCAGTCCGGAGTCATTTTCAACTGACGTTTCAGTTCGTCCGGGCCTGCTTTTGGCGAAGGCGATGCAAATATAGAAAAATTTTGTACGGAAACCAGCCCTGGTGTGTTTTTTTCTTGTTACAAAATTAATTTCGGACTTTCACCGACGGGTACCTGGTCTTCGGAGACCTGACCCCTGAGCAGGAAGAATTTTTTTATTATTACGGGGCGTATCTGCAACTGCTCGATGACCTGCAGGATGTCGGCACAGATCTGTCCGATTCCCTTATGACTGCATACGCGATATTGGCGAAAAAGGAAAAACTGGACAAATGGCTGAATAAAACATATTATCTTGGAGTGAAAATACTTGATCGTGCGGAACGGATCAATTCGGACCAGCTTCCTGCGTTCAAGGCACTGATGAAAAAAAGCACTGACTTGTTTTTAACCGCTGCCGTTTTGACTAACAGACAGTTCTTCAGCAATGGATTTGTCAGGGATTTTGAGGCTTTTTCACCATTGAGCTTTTCATTCATCGGGAGAATATCTTCTTGTCTCGCGACTCGCTGCTTACGACTTCCTCACGCTATTTCAAATTTGTTTGCAGAAAACCGGTCATTTTCCGGAACAGGTGCAGGCGGGTGTTTCCCCCGTAGATCCCGTGATTCCTGTTCGTGTAAATGGCCATCTCGAACGGGACCCCGGCCTGGACCAGGGCTTCGGTAAATTCCATCGTGTTTTGCGCATGAACGTTGTCGTCGGCCGACCCGTGAATGATCAGCAGGTCCGCTTTGATCCCCGAGGGGTTGTTCAGCGGTGCGTGATCTTCGTAGCCATCCGGATTTTCCATGGGTTTTCGCATATACCGTTCCGTATATACCGTATCATAAAATTTATAATGGGTGATCGGGGCCACGGCAATTCCGGCCTTAAACACGTCACCGCCTTTTTCCAGGCACAGCAGGGTGGTGAATCCGCCGTAACTCCATCCCCAGATCGCGATCCTGCTTTGGTCGGCATATGGAAGGGATCCCAGATACCTGGCTGCCTCGATCAGGTCGTCCGATTCATATTTCCCGAGTTGCATGTAGGTGATCTTTCGGAAATCTTCGCCGCGTGCCGCCGTTCCGCGCGGGTCAACACATGCCACCAGGAATCCTTCCCGGGCCAGGTAGTGCTCCCAGTCGACTGACCAGCGATCAACAACCTCCTGTGAATTCGGACCGCTGTATTGGGTCATCAGTACCGGATATTTTTTTGAAGCGTCAAATCCGGCAGGTTTGAGCATCCATCCGTTTAGCGTGATGCCGTCGGAGGTGGTAAAGGTGAAAAATTCCTTGGGACTGATTTGATACGCGGATAGCTTATCTTTCAAAGCCTGGTTGCCCTCGAGCGCCCGGATCAGTTTTCCGTCGCTGCTGTGAAGCGTCACCGTGAGCGGGTTCGCGGCATTGGAAAAGGAATTGATGAAATACTGAAATCCGCTGCTGAATTCGGCCTTATTCACCCCTTCACCTGTCGAAAGCTTTCCCTGCTTTTTCCCGTCAAGGCTCACAAAATATACTTCCCTTCTCATGGGTGATTCCTTCGCAGCCTGATAGTAAAAGGTCTTTTTCTTCGAGTCAAACCCGTAGAAGGCGGTTACGTCAAATTTGCCGTCGGTCAGTTGTTTTACCAGGAACCCCTGCCGGTTATACAGGTAAAGATGCGAATACCCGTTCCGTTCGCTGTTCACGATCAGGTAATCGTTTGAAGGGAGAAAAATAAAATCATCCAGGAATTCTTCCGCGACGTAGCGTTCATTCTTCTCGGTAAAAAATAAACGGCTGTCGCCGGTGAACGGATTTGCCAGCAGGACCTGTACTTCGTTCTGACGGCGGTTCAGCCGCATCACGGCCAGCTCCTTGCTGTCGGCAGTCCACTTGATCCTGGGTAAGTAAATGTCTTTTTCTTCGCCTGTATCGACCTTAACAACGGTTTTCGATTTCAGATCATAAACATGGACCGATACCAGCGCGTTTTTTTCACCGGCCTTGGGGTATTTGTAGGTCACAATCGACGGATAGCGTTCATTTCCTTTTAAGTCTGGGGACTTTCCCTGGTACATGGCGATCGGGAATTCGCTTACTTCAGTCTCATCAAAACGGGTGTAAGCCAGGAATTTTGAGTCGGGCGACCAGGCAAAAGCCTTGTTGTATGAAAACTCTTCTTCATAAACCCAGTCGGGGATCCCGTTGATGATTTCATTTTTCTTACCGTCGAAGGTAACCTGGCTTTCGGTTCCGAATTTCAGGCTTTTAATGAAGATGTTATTGTGGCGCACGAATGCGACACGCTCTCCGTCAGGAGAAAAAGCAGCCACCTGCTGGCGGCCTTTTGAGGATAGCGCTGTCAATTCCTTTGTCAGGGAATTCCACACGTAATACTCGGCGGTGAAGGAACGGCGGTAGATGGGTTCCCTGTTGGTCATTAACAGGATTTTTGTTTCGTCGTCGCTGAATCCGTAAGATGAAAAACTTTTGATCGGGGCTTCTTCAATCCCCGAAAGATCAAAAAGGACGGAAATCCTTTCTCCGTTCCTGTAACCATATTTGACGATTTTGTTATGATCTTCCTGTATCGTGTAAGACAATCCGTCTTTCATCGATCGCAGACCTTGTACCTTTTTCTGGCTGAACGTGTTTTTTACAACCACGTCTTCCAGCGTGATCTCCTTTTGAGCATGAAGGTTGTAACTCAAACCCAAAAAAAGAACAAACAGAATCATGAAATTGCGCATAGCTGTCATTTTTAAATAAACAGCTAAAATTTTAAAATTTTCTTGAATAAAAAAGGTAAATGACCATTATTTTTTTCGCCAACAAAAATTTCTGACCTGAGTCAGGCATGGAATGTGATTGCTTTTACGTAATTTTAGATTTGAATTTAAATGAACAACCCGATGAAGAAAAGATTGTTGGTTTTAATTGGAGGCGTGTTGCTGAGTCAGGCATTATCGGCGCAATCTGACGTGGTTGGTTTTATTCAGGCAGGAAAAGTTGATGCGGCCACCCTGGCCGAAGCTTACCTGAATCCGTACGTATTGGCGCTTGGCGACGGATTAAACAATGGTTGGTATCAAAGCGCGGCCACGCACAAAATTTTAGGGATGGATGTTTCGGTCAATGTCAGCGGAATCAGGATTCCCGCTTCCGCGCAGTCGTTTAACGTGAACAGCCTGTCGTTGGAGCGGACTTCCTTGCTTTCAGGCAGTCCGGATGCTCCTACCGTTGCCGGCAAGGAAGAAGACGGTCCGAGGATGAAAGTTCAGCTTGACCCGGGAAATCCCGCCAGGACGCTGGAGTTTAATTTGCCCCAGGGATCAGGTTATGACTTTGTTCCGGTACCCATGGCCCAGGTCACGGTGGGCGCGCTCCCTCACACCGATCTTTCCGTCCGTTACGTGCCGGAGTTGTCGTTTAATGATGATGAGATCAGCTTCGATATGATGGGGGTTGGCGTGAAGCACAACTTCATGAAATGGATTCCGGGGCTAAAACTTCTTCCCTTCGACGCCTCTGTTTTTGTCAACTATTCGAAAATCAACGCCGAAAGCGAACTCGAGTTCACGGAAAACGACTATAACGAGGTGTTGGTTGCTGCTTCCCGGATTGATTATGCACACCAGGACGATCAACGGTTAATGATCGACACGCGGACGACAAGCTATGGATTGGTGGTGTCTAAAAAGCTGAGCGTGTTGACGTTATTTGCGAGCGCGGGTCATAGTTCGGGCAAATCGGAAATTGGCTTGAAGGGAACCTACCCTTTTGCCCGGTATGAAGGCAATCAGCCGGTCATTTACGGAGAAACTGACCCGGTTGACCTCACGTTTGACTCATCCAATGTTTCCCTGAGCGCGGGCTTAAGACTCCGGCTGGCGTTCTTTAGTCTCTATGGGTCAATCAGCCGCATGGAATACACGTCTTACAATGCCGGTATTAGTTTAGGATTCCGGTACGATTAATCCCCGGCTGTTAAGATCGTCTGATGCTCCTGCTTTCGCGGGACGCGGTATATTTGACCGAAAAAATAAACCCAAAATCATCCTGTGAGGTTAATAATCATTATCTTTGCAGCCTGAAAAAAGTTACAACAATAACAGATGATAAAAATTACACTTCCTGATAATAGCATCCGGGAGTTCGAGGCTGGTGTCACTGGTCTTGGAATTGCTAATGCCATCAGTAACCGCCTGGCAAAGGACGTTTTGGCAATCTCGGTAAATGGTGAAGTTTGGGATCTGAACCGGCCCATCAAATCAGATGCACGGATAAGGCTGTTCACGTGGGAAGACCGGGAGGGGAAAGAAACGTTCTGGCACTCATCAGCGCACCTGATGGCCGAAGCCATTGAATTTTTCTATCCGGGCACCAAATTTGGCATTGGTCCGACGGTCGATACCGGATTTTATTATGATATTGATCTGCCTGAAGGAACCCAGTTGACGGAGAAGGACCTGGAAAAGATCGAAAAAAAGATGCTGGAACTCGCGCGCGGCAAAAATGAGATTGTCCGCAGTGAGATATCAAAGGCCGACGCGATGGCGTTGTTCAACCAAAAGCAGGACCCGCTCAAGCAGGAGCTGATCAGCGAACTGGAAGACGGCACCATTACCCTTTATCATCAGGGTGGTTTCACCGACCTTTGCCGCGGACCACACCTGCCCGATACCGGATCCATCAAGGCGGTGAAGCTGACTTCGATTGCCGGGGCCTACTGGCGTGGCAATGAGAAGAACAGAATGCTGACCCGCGTTTACGGGGTCACGTTCCCGAAACAAAAGATGCTGGAAGAGTATCTGGTTTTGTTGGAGGAAGCCAAAAAACGGGATCACCGAAAAATCGGCAAGGAGATGGAGCTTTTCACCTTCTCGGCCAAAGTCGGGCAGGGGTTGCCTTTATGGTTACCCAAGGGAACCCAACTGCGTTTGTTGCTCGAGGACTTTTTAAAGAAGGTGCAGCGGAAATTCGGCTATGAGCAGGTGATGACGCCGCATATCGGGAACGTTGATCTGTATAAAACTTCGGGGCATTTTCAAAAATACGGGGCCGATTCATTTCAGACCATCAAAACCCCCGAAGAGGGCGAAGAGTACATGCTGAAACCGATGAATTGCCCGCATCATTGTGAGATTTATGCGTCAAAGCCTCATTCATACAAGGACCTGCCTGTGCGGATGGCTGAATTTGGAACGGTATACCGCTATGAACAAAGCGGAGAGCTGCACGGTTTGACCAGGGTGAGGGGATTCACGCAGGACGATGCACATATTTATTGCCGTCCGGATCAGTTGAAAGATGAATTTAAGAAGGTGATCGATATTGTTTTTATCATCTTCAATACGCTCGGGTTAAAGGACTACACGGCTCAAATCTCGTTGCGCGATCCTGAAAAACCGGAAAAGTATATCGGAACGACGGAAAACTGGGAGAAAGCGGAAGCGGCGATTATCGAGGCGGCCGCGGAAAAAGGCCTGCAGACCACGACTGTTATGGGAGAGGCTGCGTTCTATGGCCCAAAGCTCGACTTCATGGTGAAAGATGCCCTGGGACGGAGCTGGCAACTCGGGACGATCCAGGTGGATTACAATCTGCCGGAGCGCTTTGAACTGGAGTATATCGGGACAGATGACAAACGTCATCGTCCGGTGATGATCCACCGGGCACCCTTCGGATCGATGGAACGGTTCGTGGCGGTGCTGATTGAACATACGGCAGGAAAATTCCCGCTGTGGCTCACACCCGATCAGGTGGTGGTCTTGCCAATCAGTGAAAAATATAATGAATATGCACAAAATGTTTCAGAATTTCTAAATAATTCCGATATTCGCAGCTTGGTTGATGGCCGTAACGAAAAGGTAGGCCGCAAGATAAGGGATAATGAACTCAAACGCATTCCTTACTTGTTGATCGTGGGAGAAAAAGAAGCTGAAACGGGTCAGGTTTCCGTGCGCAGGCAAGGTGAGGGTGATCAGGGAATTATGACGATGAAAGACTTTGCAGACTTTGTAAAAAAAGAAGTAAAAGAGCAATTATCCGGATTTTATACGAACTAAAAAGAATAGGAGGTTTACATATCGCTGTCAAGAGACCATATCGAGGAGGATCACGGGTAGATACGACTCCTCAGCACAGGATTAATGAGCATATCAGAGTTCCCCAGGTTCGGCTCGTCGGGGAAAATATAGAAAACCAGGGCATTTATTCCTTAAAGGAAGCGTTAGCCATGGCTGAAGTCCGGGAATTGGACCTGGTTGAAATTTCTCCCAATGCCGATCCTCCTGTTTGCAAGATCATCGACTATCAGAAGTTTCTTTATCAGCAAAAAAAGAAACAAAAGGAGATGAAAGCCAAAGCCGTAAAAGTGGTGGTCAAGGAAATCCGTTTCGGACCGAATACCGATGATCACGATTTTCAGTTTAAGCTGCGGCATGCCGAGAAGTTTTTGGCGGAAGGGGCAAAAGTGAAGGCCTTTGTTTTTTTCAAGGGACGGTCCATCCTCTTCAAAGAGCAGGGTGAGATTTTACTGCTTAAATTTGCAACGGCGCTGGAGGATATTGGTAAA
This sequence comes from uncultured Prolixibacteraceae bacterium, assembly GCA_964486235.1. Lineage (GTDB taxonomy): Bacteria > Bacteroidota > Bacteroidia > Bacteroidales > Prolixibacteraceae > JBCFBK01. The sequence goes on from CAZANK010000035.1 coordinate 8,997, forward strand.
GTGGAACAGTTGCCACAACTTGAAGGGAAAAGGATGACAATGTTTATTTCACCAAAGAAGAAGAAGTAAGTTCTTTGATATTTAAAATTAGGGAAGATGCCAAAAATGAAGACGAATTCCGGTGCAAAAAAACGGTTTAAACTAACCGGCACCGGTAAACTGAAGAGGAAGCATGCTTATAAGAGTCACATTTTGACTAAAAAGAGCACGAAACGCAAAAGAAACCTGACCCATGCCGGGTTGGTTGACAAATCGGACGAAAGAAATGTCAAGCTTCTGCTTGCCATGAAATGATCCTTTTCAGAAGAGTGAGTATTTAGAGTTTAAAAACCAGGTGATTTAGCCTGAAGTTTCGGGACGATCCGGACGCTAACCACCAAAAAAGGCATTTTGCAAGCGCAAAATGCATCACAAAGGAGTGTAATTATGCCAAGATCAGTAAATCATGTCGCATCACGGGCCCGGAGAAAGAAAATCCTCAAGTTAACCCGGGGTAATTGGGGTGCCCGCGCCAACGTCTGGACGGTTGCAAAAAATACCTATGAAAAGGGATTGCAGTATGCATACCGTGACCGGAAAACAAAGAAAAGGAACTTCCGCGCGCTTTGGATTCAGCGTATTAACGCTGCTGCACGCATGGAGGGGATGAGTTATTCACAGTTAATCGGGTTGTTGAAGAAAAACGCCATCGAAATTAACCGCAAAGTGCTGGCCGATTTGGCGACGAATCAACCTGCTGCTTTTAAAGCCATTGTCGATAAAGTGAAATAATTCGAAAAAAGGTGAAATAAATGAAGGGTTGTCTGCCAATGCAGATGACCCTTTTTCATTGATTATTGATTATTGATTATTGGAGAATGGGTTGATACTTCTCTCTTCTTGTTTTAATTTTGGGATATGGAATTGATATCTGGTCATGGAAGTATCATTTTTTAATTATGTCGAATCGGAGCTAAGAAAAGTGTCTGGCCATAATTTCCGGATACTGGCCCGGGAGCCGGTAGGAGGAGGATGCATCAGCCGGAGTGCAAAGCTGAAGACGACGCATGGCCATTTCTTTTTGAAATGGAACCCGTCAGCGCCTCCCGACCTGTTTCTCCGGGAAGCCGAAGGACTGGCCGAGTTGCAGGCTGCCGCCCCAATCACCCTGGTCATTCCCGGGGTGATCCTGGCTACTGAAGCGGACACGTATCCGGGTTTTCTTGTCATGGAGTACCTGGAGCCGGGCTCTTCGCCGCAGCAGGAAGAAAAGCTGGGCGAAGGTCTCGCGGCGCTCCACCAGCACCGCGATCATCCGTTTGGGTTTTTCCATGATAACTACTGCGGGGCGACACCGCAAAGAAATGAGTGGCGTTCAAACTGGGTTGACTTCTTCATCGAAAACCGGTTATTGTTCCTGCTCGGGCTGATCCGGTCGCACCGCCGTTTTGACGAGACAGGGATGAAAATCTTTGACCGGCTCATCAAACGGCTCCCGCATTGGCTACCGGCCTCTTCGCATTCTTCGCTAGTTCACGGCGACCTCTGGTCGGGAAATTATCTCTATACCAAAAGAGGACCGGCCCTGATTGATCCTGCTGCCTATTTCGGGCACCGCGAAATGGAACTGGCGATAATGACCTTGTTTGGAGGTTTTTCTTCCCGGACCTGGAACGCCTACCAGGCTGCATTTCCACTGGACCCCGGATGGCAGGAACGGGTGCGGATGTATCAGCTTTACCATCTTCTCAACCATTATTATCTTTTTGGCGGTTCTTATTGGCAACAATCGGTATCGCTGGCAAAAATAGTTGCCGGATAAGACTGCTTTTCCGACAAATTGTGGTAATTTAGTTACAACGACTAAAAACACCAGCCGTGGAATCGGAAATTTCAGAAATACCTTGCCATGCTGTTCGTTGTTACGAAAAAAACAAGGGATTGGTCCTTCCGGAGAAAGTGCCGTACATCGGAATGGGTTCGTCTTATTTTGCCGCCCTGGTTTTACGTTATCTCGGGAAAAAGATCTATCCTGAATCGGCCTCTGAATATTTTAACTATCTGGAAGAGGTAAAGCAGTTTGAAAAAGCCGTTTTAATTTCCCGGTCGGGCGAGAGCAGTGAAACCTTATCGTGTGCTGGTCGTTTTGAAAAATTCGTGTGTCTGGTCAATCACCTTGAGAGTCCGCTGGCACAACATCATGGAGCAGATGTGGTTGTTGATCTTTGTGCGGGAGATGAACAGTACACCTCCGCGAAAACCTTTATTAATTCGTTAATTGTTCTGCTTCTGGGACACGGCATCGATCCGGCACCCGCCATTGCTCATCTGCAGGAACACTTTGAAGACTACCGTTTCAGAGGAACCGAATGGGCAAAGCTGGTTTATCCGCTGATGAAAAAAAAGAAATACAAAGGGTTCTGTATTCTGGGAGCCGGACCAAACATCGGGGCAGCTCAACAGGCAGCGCTGGTGTTGACGCAAATCACCAGATTCCCGTTTTACGGCATGTCGATGGCGCAGTGCGACCAGGCTATGAAGGAGGCCGCCGGCAAATCAGTCGTATTTGCCATTTGTCCCGATGGGATACGGGAAGAACGTCCTGCCAAACTCCGGCAAAAAATTAAGTCAGCGGGCGGAGTGTATCACGAATGGAATGAGCCGGGACTGCCGGAATACCTTAGTCCCGTCACGGCCACAATCCCTTTCCTCTACATGGCGGCTTTCTTAAAGAAGAAACGGAGTGTCTGAATCCTTATATCTCAACAAGCTTATTTTTGATTGCGTACATCACCAGTTGGGCTGTATTTTTACATTGGCTTTTTTCCAGGATATTGGCCCTGTGCTTATCCACCGTCCTTTTTGAAATAAAGAGTTGTTCTCCGATTTCCTGATTTGAAAACCCCTGGCAAATCAGAAGAAGAATCTCAATTTCCCGGTCTGAAAGATCAATATGGAATTCCTTGGGCTTTGAACTTGTGCGAAGACTGTTGACCAGGGTCTGAAGCAGTTCGGACGAGAAATAATTTCCGCCGTCATAAACAGCCTCCAGCGCATTTTTTACCTCGTTCATATCCGAGTTCTTCAACAGGAAGCCTTTTACGCCTGCGTCCACCATTTTGTAGTAGTAGTCTTCTTCACCATACATGGACAGTGTGATGATTTTTAGACCGGGGAGCTTGTTCAGGCGAGCCTGGCGGCTGTAATTCCATCCATCACAGGCATGTCAATATCGAGCAAGACCAGGTCGGTCTCCGTTTTATCCAGGAGATCAAGAAACTCCTGTCCGTTTGCCGCTTCCGCGACAACCCGGTAGTTGTGGAGGCTGTTGAGCAGGATCCGCAATCCATTGCGGAATAACGTGTGATCGTCGACAATAACGATTTTCCGAATCGTACTACTCATTCTCTGTTTTCACTTTAATGGTAACCTTTATTCCTTTTCCAGGTTCGCTGTCAAGAACAATTTCACCTTTCAGCGAATTGATCCGCGAAAAGATGTTGGAAAGTCCCATCCCTCTTGTGCCGGGCCCTTCCAGAATTTTATCTTTATTCAAACCTTTGCCGTTGTCCTGATAGACAATGGTAATACTTTTATCTTCTTTCACCAAGCGGATGTCGATTTTTTTTGCCCGGGCATGTTTAATGGTGTTGTTCATGAGTTCACACAAGACACGGTATAACACCACCTCCATGTCGCTGTCAAAACGTTCATCGCCCAGATTGGATTCCAGGTTAATATAGATCGCTTTTGTCATGTTAATTTTGTTGATGAAATTGCGAAGAGCCCGCAGCAAGCCAAAATTATCGAGGACATGCGGACTCAGATTGTCTGAGATTTCTTTGAGCGATTTAATCGCCTCACTGATGATCATCTCTGTATTTTTCACAATTTCGTCTGTCGCCTGGTCATGCGGTAACTGGGCCAGCGACGAGACCGACATTTTGACGGTCGACAACAAAGGACCTAATCCATCGTGCAGATCCTTGGCAAACCGCTTTCGTTCTTTTTCTTCGGTTTGAATAATGGCTTTAAGAAACATCTTTTCGGTGAGCCGTCTGGAATCTTCCACCCGTTGCATATATTTAAAGATTTTTTGGATCAGGAAGACCCCGATGGCAAAGGCAAGCGAGATCACGACACCAAACCAGACCATCACCTCTCCCAGTTCCTGCGGTTCGAAATTACTGATATACGGCAGGAACTCAACCAATCGCTGACCGGCCATCAGGATAAAGCCGATGGTCAGCAATATCCACGAAAAATTGTATTTAGTTACCTTGGTGAGTTTAACCGCCACGCCGACAGCAAAAAACTGAAGAACAATGGAAATAACCAATAAAATCTGAAGTATCATTTTCGTTGTGTTTAATCCTGGTAAAGGTACAAAAAAGCTGTTAGCAGTTCGCTTTTAGCTCCCGACGCCTGAATTTTAAAACTCACAACTCATCGCTTGCAGCTAAAAGCTTTTTCTTATTTTTAACAAAAACTTCGGCATGTCGAAACTACAAATATACAAAGCCTCGGCGGGAGCGGGAAAGACGTTCCGCCTGACGGTGGAATATCTGAAGATTGCGATTGACAATCACTTGAACTACAAGAACATACTGGCCGTCACCTTCACAAATAAAGCAACTACGGAAATGAAGTACCGGGTGGTTCAGGAACTGTACCGCCTGGGGCGGGGCGAACAAACCGCCTGCCTCGATGTCTTAAAGGAGGAGATGCAGTTGCCGGCCGAAGAACTCGCCGGAAGGGCAAGGAAATGTCTGAAAAGTATTTTGCACGACTATTCCCGCTTGTCGATCAGCACGATTGACAGTTTTTTCCAGCGTGTCCTCAAGGCTTTTAGCCGGGAAATGGGGATCAACACCGCCTGGCAGGTTGACCTGGATGATGAACATATCCTGGATGAAGCCGTGGATGCCTTGTTGTTATCGATTGATCAGGACCCTGAACTGCTGGAGTGGCTGAAACAATTCGCGCTTGAAAAGATACGGGAAGGAAGCGGCTGGAATTTGAAAGGAGCGATTTTGCGCCTGGGCAGGCAGATTTACCACGAGACCTTTAAAGCGCTGAAGCAGGTGTTATATGACAAGCTGAATGACAAGCTGTTCATTCGTTCATACCGCGTCGAGCTGCAGCAAATCGTCGTTCAGTTTGAGAACAGGCTAAAACAAATTGGCCGGGAGGGACTGCGAATTCTCGAAGAAGCAAGTCTCACCGTATCCGACTTCAAGTATGGGGCCGGCGGCGCCGTGAACAGCTTCACCAAGATGGTGAAGGGAGAACTGGCCATTGGTGCCCGGTTGCTTGCCGGGTCAGAAGATGCTTCGACGCTTTATAAAACGCCGGCTAAAAAGGAAACAGCGGCAGCGGCCCTCAAAATCCAGCCTTTGCTGGCTGAGGCAGTCAA
>CAZANK010000036.1:0-14341 GCA_964486235.1 uncultured Prolixibacteraceae bacterium
GATGGCGTAAACGAATGACAATTGTATCCGGTTTTTTCCTCGCCGGCGGAGTGATTTCTGCCTCGATGTAGCCATTTTTGACATGGGACGCGATCTTGTAATTAACTTCGCCAAAAGCAGTCGGCGCCTGTTCCACGCCAACAACCTTCCCGTCTTCCATCCAATGCGAAGTGACAAAAGGTGCCAGCCACAACTCATCGTTGCCGCGCTCCATCACCAGCATGGTCCTCGTCTGCGTTAAAAACCAACCGGTTTCATGCGTTTTGTTCCAGCCTCCGATATTGTGAAAGTGCTCCCAGAAAGTGAGATTTTCCTTGCTGATCAGCGTCGGGATCGCGTTAAAGTATGACCTGATGAAAGGCTTCACATCGTCATTGCAGGCATAAAGCTCCGTAATGCGGGCATAGTAGGCTGCACCTTATAAAAGCCACCCAGATCAAACCAGTTTTCCCGAACTTCTTCAAGCGAATATTCACCCATCCCAGCTCTCAAAAACCAGTTGTCTTCCAAATCATTGGCGATCCAGTTGATTTCCCGGCTGTCGTTCCGGCCTAAAAGGCCCAGAGGAACGAGGTGATGTGGCCCGGCGCTGATATCTTTACCCCACGCGCGGTTTCCATCCTCGCCCGGGCACATGTCGGCAACCGTGCCAAAACTTCCGATAATCGCCGGACTGTATGGGACCCAGGTACCATTCGAAAGCCTGATCACGGGCGAATTTGCCTGCGACCAGTGATAAGCCCGAAATAAGTTTTCTTTAAATTCTTCTGCCTTTTCGATGAAATGATTTCCACCCGGATAATTAATATCACCGAGCGATTTTGAAACGGCATTCAATCCCGCATAGAACTCACCCTCAGGTCTCACCATATACCCAAACCGGTTCCAGTCGGCGAAAACACCGGGAGGGAACAGCCCGTATTCGGGCAGCTTTTCACCGGAAGGGGTCAACCGTTTCGTCTTTTCAAGCTGATTCACGATCCAGTCCGATGCCTTCTCCAGTTTCGGGGCAACCGATTGGAGCCACCCGGAGTTCCGGTAAACCTGGTAATAATTGCCAAGCGTCCAAAAATGCCATCCGACCCCCCACAAGGTATACCCCGTGGTAAGCAGCCCGTCTGCATTGTAACGGTCGATAAAGAAATCGAGCGAGCGCCGGGCAAATTCTTCGTGTCCAAGCAGGCTCATTCCATGGATCACCGCCTGTGCTTCACTTTCCAGCGGCCCGTAACGATCGGATGAAATCCAGGGAGAGACAAGGCTGCCTTCTTTTTCATTTCTGGCGGCGATCATGCAGTGTACCTGGGACGCGGTAATGAGATCACCCAGAAGTTTGTCGGGCAACTCCACCTTCGTGGAAGAAGAAAGGACCTTTGTCCAATATGCCTCGGTATCGGCCAGCAGTTCCTCCGGCTTCTTCAGAAGCGGTAACTCCGCCGCGGTTGCTTCCCACCCGGGAATATAGACGACAACGGTTTCTTTGGAATGAGCAGGTATATTCCCCCGTACAACAAGACATCCGTTTTCTCTCGCTATTTCCAAAGAACGAATGGAGGATGTGTTGGCAAAGGCCAGCATTTTTCCGTTCCTGATGACCATCATCCCGTTTTCCGTTTGCTTCAGGGAAGCAGAGTCTGCCTCGCTGAGCCTGAAAGAAACCTGCATCCGGGCTGTCGCTTTAACGGACGAGGTATTCCCGATCGTGAATTTTGAAACTAAAAGAGGCGCTGCCTTGAGCCAGTCATTCATGACTGCACGTTCTTTGGATGACGGGGCCACAAATGTCATCTGTTCATACACCACACCGTCTTCCCTGAACCGGTGTACCGGTACCGGCATCCAGTCACTATAAAGGTGTCTGGAGAATATAAAGTCTTTCTTGGTCCCGAATTCAGGAACAAAATGAAATGTCCCGTTTTCCCGTTCCTTCCGTCCCCCGATTTGGTCGGAGAACCATGTTTTCCCATCGCGTTCTATTACGTATTTTACATTGTCACAGGCCAGGGAAAGCATAACCGGTCCCAGATTCTGTACCGGACGGTGTACGTTCGCCATCGCACGCTCAAAGCTTTGGTCCGGCATTTGCCGCACCCGTTCCAAAACGGTCTTTTTCCCTGCTATTTTCGATGCCTGATAGTCTTTTAAGCGGAGCGGCTTATCGGTTAACGTGACATAAAAACCATAATCAGGAACATACACACCACCATTTTCGAGGATATCCTGCACCGCAACACCAAATTTGCCGGAAGGAAGTTCGATCCTGAGAATGGTCCGGTCCGAGGGGGGACTGGCATTGGACGTGCAGTACCTCACGTTCAGCATCAGCGGCTTCGCCAGTTTCCATTCCTGTTTCAGAGAGTTTTTACCGGAGGAAGATTCAATAATTTGCCCGTTATATAAGGTGATGCTTCCTTTGTTTTTTCCGGGTTCACACTGCAGGGTCAGTCCCACCGTACCATATTCGGACCTGGTAAAAGCCTGGATATGGCTTACCTGAACAGGCTGGGATGACGGGGGAAATATCCAGCGAACTTTTGAGGGGTTCACAAAATAGCTCATCATGGTCCATTTTGAGACTTTGCGAAACTGTTCTTTTGCGGTCTCAGGATTAATTTGAACCGGAATAGTCCATCGGTTCCCGTCAACCGCAATCCTGTCCGGCAAACGAATCCAGCAACCCTGCCATTCGGATTCGCCAATCCAGCATTCCACCCGCGACTGAGCCGCATCAGGCATCGATGATCTTTGGGAAAATTCAATGGAAAGGCTTTCAAGTTCCCGGTATTCATACCATTGCAGGCCAATACACTTTTCACCGTTCTTGGCCTCCGGTACGGTGTATGACCCGTCCGGATTGACAGCCAAATCCTCTCCATGAAATATTTCTTCCACCGTGAGTTCCCCAACACGGTTTGGATTATACCCGATTTTAGAAGGATCCCAGGTACAGCGCCGTGCAAACGGCGCAATATCAAATAAATCTTTCTTTGACTGTGAAAACGCGGTCTGATCCTGAATACCACCCTGACCTTCCGGAAGGTCAGAAATCGCTTGTCCTGTCCTTGGAAAAGTCAAACCAACCAATGCCACCAGGGTAATTACCCGGATAAAAAACTTCTTCTGCATCATCCTGTATTTTAAACGTAATTGATTTTCAATGTCTTTAGCTACTTGTCAAACCTGCGAAAAAAAAGTATCAATTCACGGATCATGACAGGGTTTCCCTTGCTTAACCCGTGACCGCCCTGTTGAAATTCCCTTAACCCACTGTATCCGTTCGCATTCTGAATATAGCGGTGAAACTTTCTGGAACCCGTGACCGCTACCGTTTCATCCTTTTGGGCATGCCATATTTTTACCGGCACGGGATAGATTTTAAACGTATCGGTTGCATTAAAAAATGAATTCGTGGACAAAGGATTCCATCCTTTCACTTTCTCCGGTTCCCAGGTATTTCCCGATGGATCGTTAAAACCATATACCTTCGCGAGCGACGACCTGGTGGACGGATACCAGGGGTCTTTCCATGCCTGGCCGTAAAGGTCCAGCACGGGGCAGAACATCCCGTGCGCCAACACAATCGGACTGTGCCTGCTTACAAAATTGGTCGACGATAACCCGCCCATTGACAACCCGATCACAAAAATATCGCGGTCCACGTTGTAATGCTGCCGGATGTATTCATACGCTTTATAGGCGGACTGAACCACCCAGCTTCCACCCATGTTTTCGGCAACCGGGCCTCCGTTGACATCAAAAATCGCATATCCGTTTGCCAGTAAGCTGTCGTCGATCAAGGTGTGATTTTCAGGGAACCAGGAATTTTCCGTGACCATTCCTTCCTTACTGCTGCCGGCGCCATGCGCGTAATAAACCAACCGTATCGGAGCGCCCGATTGCGAATATGTTTTCGGAAGTTTCAAAATCGCCTGATCGACATACACGCTGTCCGCGTCGCTCGCGGCGGATACCGAAGAAAGATGGTCCGGAAATTTCAGGTTAATTTTTACGGTGAAATGCACATCTTTAGGCAGGTTATTACTGCCATCCTTGTGTCCCTGCACCAAAGACGCTCCACGTTCCTTCCCAAGCTCGTGAATCCGGATTTGTTGTTCCTTAAGCGCTTCAACCAGTATAGGGATGAAGCCATTATAGTTTATCGCGTACGATTTTAAAGAACCGCCCGTTTCCCGAACCAAGGCGGGAAATATTTCCTTCACCTCCAAGACGTTAAGATCATAAGTCTGACCGGCATTTTGCATATTGGCAGGCGTAAAAGTCCGGCCATTGATCTTTAGCAATTTATCCAGTGCATGATCAATTGACTGGATAATCCCTTCCTGATTGGCATCCCAAGCCTGCCAGCTATCGGTGCAATAAGTACTTCCATCCACAGAAAGCTTAAAAAGGGATGAACTGCCCGGGTGCTCCGGCCAGGTTGTCGACGAACCAATTGTCACTGATCCGTCTTTTTTCACCTTGAGCTGGGAAAAACAGTTTACGGTCATCATCCAGCATATCGTCACAAAAAGAATTTTCACCTTCATCTGTATCTCATTTTTCAAATTCACATTGATCCTGTTTTCAATCACTTCAATCCCGTGCAAACGGGAATTTCCTCCTATCCAAAATTGTTTTTTACTGACAAAGAGTCGGGATTAAATGGAGCTCTGCCCCTAAAGGCACTGAAAAATCGCCGTTAATTGTCATTTCATTGGATGCCCTGAATGTTTTCGTCTCTCCTTCTGATAACGAAACGGAACCGTTACCCATCGTGATGTTTCGCCTTACACCAAACTTAAACTGCTCCAACTGCCTGTTATTTTTAATTTTGGCATCCTTCACACAGTACCTGTCAATCAATTGGTAATACCTGAAATAATCTACTTTAAAATCCTGGGGCGATTGAACCGTTTCGTCAAAATCGACCCATTTGTTGTTCACCTGCATCGATAAGACCACGTATTGCAACTGTTTTGGAACCCCGTCCCCAAAGTAAACGCCTACCGGTTGGTCATCGAAATAAAGAACAACGCGGTCCGGCAGCCATTCTGCCGCATATTTGTGCTCCTCTTCAAACAGCGGTTTCGTGTGTTCGTGTTCCACCGAAAAAACCTTAACCGCCTGCGATTTTTGCGCAGCAGTGTCCATGCTTTCAGGGATCATATCATGCACACCCCCCGACATGATCCGGACATCTTCACACTTGTCGTATAGCGTTTCGACAATATCAATTTCATCATGATAACATTTGTACCGGGCATAATCGACCCAGTAAGTCCAGAAAGACGGCCATATCCCGGTAGCGCAGGGAATCCCGTTTTTGTAGTTACCCGGATCCAGCATTTTGGCTGAAATCTCAAAATAACCATAACTGTAATCACTGTCCTTGCTTTGGATCTGTCCGACGGAAATCACCGAACCGGAGAGGCTCATCCGCAATCTCAGGCAGCCATTATCCAGGATGATGTTGGCAGAATCCAGGTCAGAGCCAAACCCCCACCCCCATCCGCAACCGGGATAAGCTTTATCCCACAGCGCCGGATTCAGGCGAGGGTCATTGAATTCGTCGCTTTTTGAGCGGACCAGCTCCCAATTCGGGTCATGATGAGGGGATACCTGTGCGTACAATTTCACCCAAAGTCCGGAAGACGCTAAAACTGTTAAAAATAAGATCACATTCCGTATCATTTCCAGTACGTTTAAACCGGGAGGCTGCCGGAATGACCGGAGCCTCCCTTCAGTTACTATTTCACAGGCATCAGCGGCAATACCACATGAGAAGGGTGTTGCGCGTCATGATAAACCGTGTTCACAGCCGTGATCATCCTACGGTTGTTGTTAAGCGGTTCCCCGCTGTTGGGATTCACATCAAAGCGCGGGAAATTACTGCTGGAAATATCGATCCGGATCCGGTGGCCTTTTTTGAAAACATTGCAGCAAGGATCCAGTTTAATGTCGAATTCGTAGATTTCTCCCGGGGTCATCATTTTCTCCTCTTTGTCGCTGTCCCGGAAACGGGCGCGGATAATCCCGTCGCCCATGATCAGGTCAAACCCGGCAGGATAATCCTTGCCTGAAGGATAAACATCGATCAGCTTCACGGTGAAATCCGTATCGACCGTCGACGAGGATGCCCATATTTTTGCTTCAACCGGACCGATAATTTCCGTGTCATTTTCAAGCGGCTCCGTCTGAAAAACAACAATATCATTCCGGGCGGAAAGCGGAATGGGGTGCGGCCACGACCAGGTGTGTTCACCACCCCATTGGTTCCATGCCCCGTCGGTCATAATACCCGCCGAACAGCAGGTGCAACCGCCAATCGTGGGCACCGGATTTTTGGGGTCAAATTCATAGGTTGTGGACGATTTTTGAACTTTTGGAGCTTGTACCGTGAGGGTCCCATCTTCATGGATATAAAATTTCGTATGGTTGGCCTCTACCGGCGGATAATCCGAAAATGCCCGCCATTCTCCGCCATGATACAGATGGCCCTCTGGGGTCTTATGCCCGTCGCCTGTTCCCATGACAAAAAGCTGAACCTTATCGGTAAAGGGAAACTCTTTGCCAAAGCCGTCTTCAGTGCCTTTAAGCCAGCGGTCATACCATAGTTTATGCATCCGGTTGTGATCCAGGTTTGCCTTATCGCCAAAATCAACCTGCCCGTTACATTGTGAAAAAGCGCCGTGTATCCAGGGCCCCATCAGCAAATACATGGGGCTTTTCTTCATGTTCTTCCATTTCATATAGGTTTCAGTGGTACTGGTACTGAAGAGGTCGTACCAGCCTCCGATCATAAACACGGGAATATCTTTATGTTCATCCATATAATCGACAATATTATTAAACCGCCAGAACTCATCGTTGGCCCCGTGTTCCATCTGTTTAATAATGATATCTTCATATTCCGTGGCATGCCGCAAAGGCGTCATCCCTTTTCGCAGGGGAAGATGAAGCAGGTAATGCTGCTTGTTGTCAAATTGCTTCAGTAATTCTGCTTCCATCGCTGAATCACGCGACTGCCGGCTGCCGATGGCCGACTGCCTCATGGCCCAGTACCATACCCGTAACCGGAAAGCGCCACCATAGCGGGCACCCCATTTACCGTGATTGATCGCGGGGTCTCTTGGTACGATTGTGGTCAGGTAAGGACAATTCTCCATCGCAGCCAGGTGCTGCGTGCAACCCACGTATGAGGTACCCTGCATCCCGATCTGACCGTTAAACCAGGGCTGTTTGGAAATCCACTCGATCGCGTCATACCCGTCCTTCCGGTCATCGGTCATGTAATGCCAAATCCCTTCAGAATTGCCTCTCCCCCGGGTATCCTGTTTGATCACAACATAACCGTACGGAACGTAGCTGACCGGCATATCCGGTCCCTGGTCAGGCCCCTGCTTATTGTAGGGCGTGCGCATCAGGACAACAGGGAATTTTCCCCCGGCAATTTTACCGTTAGTCCCCGGCAAATAAATATCTGTGGCCAGCTTGACTCCATCGCGCATAGGAACCATGACGTCCTCCTTAAAAATGATCTCATAGACCGGTCCATCCTCGCACGAAGAAGTAAGTATCTTCTTTTTCTGTGAATAGACGTTTGAGATAAAAAATATTACGATCAGAGTTAAAAGTAATACTCGCTTCATTTTAATTCTTATTAAATTCTTAATAGGTTAATTTTATACGGACATGGCCTGTAAATGAAGGCACATGAACTGTCTCCGTGTTTTCATCATAGACGCCGCCTGACACTTTCACCGGTTTTCGTCCGGAAGGATGAGGTAATCTTACGATCACATCTTTCGGTTTACGGTCTGTGGTGCAATCGATGGTTGCTTCAATGAACCCTTTCTCAACAGTCGATTTTACCTGGAATGACAGCGGACCAAAATAGCTGGCCACATTCTCCAGGCTGATCGTTTTCCCGTTTTCAAGCCATGCGCGGGGCACGCCTGACAGCAATTTCAGCGTCTTTCCTTCTTCGAGATAAAGCATCCACCTGGTTTGCATTAAAAACCACGCTTCTTCATGCGTTTTGTGCGGGCTGACCTGATGGATATGTTCCCAGAAGGTATAGGTTTCCCTGTCCGATATGGCAGGAAAAGTATTGTAATAGGTTTTCAGAAAGGGCTTGACCATGCCACGTTTGAGCTGGAGCCAATCATGGCGGGAATAATAAGGCTGACTAAAAACCGTGTTGCGCTGATAAAGATGTTCGGCATGAAAGGCCAGCATCGAAGCGGCAGCGGGTTCATCGGGCGAAATCACTTCCTGGTAGACCAGGTATAAGGGCCCCGTGGTCGCATACCGGACTGTAAAATGGGCATGGGAATACATCTTATGAGGCTCCAGAAATAATTGCGGGAGCCATTGGGTGTCGGGCCACGGAGGTACCGACGGCACCCATGTCCCATCGCCCAGGGGCATTACCGGCGAGCGTTTCATGGCGGCAAAAAATGATTCGCGGATATTCCCCTTCAGCTCTTCGGCATGTAAACGGATCCTTTCAGCCATCACCGGGTCAATCCCGGCAAGCATCTCCGCGCTTCGGGAAAGACCTAAATAATTGTACCCGTTCAGCATGAAAGAATGAAAATGGTCATTTTTGTCGGCCACCTTGCCGACCATCATGCCGTATCCCTTTCCCTTTAAGTCACTGCACTTGTTACTGTCCTGTTCGCTGATCAGGTATTCACAGGCCTTTAAAATCTTAGGCTTATTCTTCTTTACAAATTCCGTATCCCGCGTATAGCGGAAATACTCGCCCATGGTAAACAGGGCAGCCCCGGTTTCCAGCATATAGCCGCCAAAATTTTGCATGAAGCCATTCTCATGCTGCTTATCCAAAAAAAACTGAACGGACCTGCGGGCGGTTTCATGCCAACCCATGGAATTCATGAACTGGATAATCGGGGAGCTTTCAGACCCGATCGGTGAATAAACACCGATCGTGGGCGCAAGCGTACCTTCCGGTTCCAGTCCGTAGCTGATCAGGTCGAGATGAAGAAGGCCTGCATAGACCATCTCCTCAATCCTTTTTTCCGGTAACCGGACACGTGAAGCGCTGAAGAGCTTGTTCTCCCAAAAAGACCGGCAGCCCTCAAACTGATCCTCAAAATCCCATGCGCTGATTTTCAGGGCACGGTCGCGCGTGGCAGGGGTATGCGGAATATAAAATTCAAATACCGCAGAGTCTCCCGGCGCCAGCAAAACTGATATCTCTTCGCACGGAGCCGGTTTCCCGTTAAGCCTTGAAATACAAAATACGCGGTCGTCCGAAAACAGGCCAAAACCGTCAGCCGCCTTAAATTGGCCGTTGGAACTCTCCGGAAACTTAAACCAGGCGTAACGCAATGCCTTCGACGTATTCACCGCTTTTGCCTGAAAGCACAGCACCGTTGTTTTTTCCAGTCCCAGTTCCGTTTTTTCCTGCTTCTCAAATTCCGTTTGCTGTTCAGCAGTAAACGTGTGACCTCCGGAATATCCGTCAGCGACAAGATAATGCGTTCCCCGCAGGTTTTCTGACCTCAACGGAGCACCTTCAAGTGTCACAAACGTACGGGTCTTATATAAAATGTCTTCATCGCGCAGATCGGCATGCAGGATCGGCAAAAAACCTTTTTCAAGAGAGCGGGAAACGTCCTTCACCACACCGATCCCCCTCCCCATCGCAAAACGATAGGTCACAGGAGCGTTGTTTAATTCAGGAAGCCGGACATGCTGATTTGCCCGTTTGGGCCGGATGGATTCCATCCCCTTGTCAAAATGATTCAACCCGAAATCCACTTCGAACAGGTTAAAATCACGTGAAACCCCCAACCAGGTCGGCACACCCTGGCTCCGGGTATGTTTGGAGGCATTGTCATAGCTCTCTTCCGGCTCTTCTTCAATTTGTTTCAGTTTTGTCTTCAAGCCCGACGCGCTTGCTTCTCCGCCGATTTCGCTCAGACTGCGGTTGTCCCCGGCCGGAAGAACGGCGACTTCATATCCGGGAATGTAAATCGGGGACCGGGAAGTCACATCACGAAGCACAAATGAAAATCCTTTCTCTTTGGTATCGACCGTGATCACAGTTGCACCCGGACCGGGCTGTAACTTTACATTCTCAAGGGATACGCCAAGCCGATACCTCTTCCCGGGTTTGAAATAAAACTCCTTCCCGGTCACTTTTCCTCTCCCTTCAACCAGAAACAGATGACTCAATTTCCCATTGAATACTTCAATTTTACCTTCAGGAGTTGTGCCGACCCATTCCATGTAAATGGTCGTGATATTTTCATCTTTCTGCTGATTTTCGTCAAATCCCGTGCTACCCGTAAATAAGATTATGATACCCAGTAACACCGCCATTGAAATCGTCGGTTTCTTCATATAACAGGCTCTTTTTTTATTGTTGACAGACAAATTTTGCAATAACCTCCCCGAACGGAAGATCATTTCGTTAAATAACACGCAGCCGCAAAGCGACATCGGTTCTATCCCAAACACAGTTAAGTCATACAAGATTCTCCGGACCCACAAGAACTTGATCGTCATTCTCTGTGGTACCCGGAGAATTTGTTGTTCAGGCTAAGTTTTCTAATAATTCGGATTTTGCTCTAAAATTTCATTTCGATCCATCGCCGACTGCGGGATAGGCCACAAATAATGCTTGGAAGCATCAAATATTTTTGTGCCGCCAGGGGCGGGAACAACCGTATATTGCTTGATTCCATCTACCTTTTCTATTCTCATGGCATGTACCGTACCATTTAAGACGTTTTCGGCGGTCTTCCACCGGATCAGGTCCACCCAACGTTTGTCTTCCATGGCCAGTTCCACCCTACGTTCATGCCGGATCGCCTCACGCATTTGAGCCTTTGTTAAACCTGCGGGTAATCCGGGCAATGATATGCGGGCCCTTACCTGGTTTACCGCGCTGTACACGGAAGCATCGGGTCCCTCAGCCTCATTCTGCGCTTCGGCATAGCTCAGAAGCACTTCTGCATACCGGTAAATGATATAATTGGCGCTGCTCAGCCTATTGTCCCCGAAAGTATTCGCATAGACGGTGTTGAGTCCTTTTATGTACGCATAGCCCGTGTTTGACGCGTCTCCCGCGTCTCCAAAATCGAAGGTCATCTCGTCGCCCGAGCCGATCCAGAAATAGACCGGATATCCCAGCCAGGTCGCACCGTCATAAAGGATATCATTATAAAACCGCTTTTCCCGGTTCAGATAGGGATTCTGGGGATCATAGCCCGACCCGGGATCCGTTATCGGTAGCCCGTTAGCCATAAAATACTGATCGACCAGGTCCTGAGTGGGATTGGCATATCCAAACGATTTATTGACATTGTTCACCTTTAAGGGTCCCCATAACCCTTCCCGGCTGCCGCCCAGCGATGTTCCACCCTTTTTGCCCTTACTGAAAATCACTTCGCTGTTGTAATTATTACTCTCCAGGAAAAGAGTTCCAAGATTAGAAAATAACGTGTAGGTGTTTAAGTCGATTACCTGTTTATAGGTCGCGGCTGCCGTCTTCCACCTGTTTAAATCATTCGTCGTATTATACAGCGGACTCGCATAAAACAATTCGCAAAAGGCCTTCAAGGTCAAGGCAGCTCCCTTTGTGACCCTTCCGTTCTCTGCCGCTTTGACGGGAAGGTCAGGAATGATTTCGGCGCATTCATTGATAATAAACTGGTAGGTTTCTTCGAAGGTGTTCCGCGCCCTGAAAATTTCATCGCCCTGCGTACTCTGGTTCAGGACGTCTGTAATAATGGGTACGCCGCCGTGACGGGTCCAAAGCAACATGTATAAATACGCCCTGACAAACCGGGCTTCACCAAGCCGTAATGTCCGCCATGGTTCCTCAAGACCAGATTCGGCCACGTTGGTGATAAAAACATTACATTTTCGGATAGAGGTATACAGTCCCCACTTGGATGGCCCGTTCGATGGCGTATAGGCACCCAACGCATACGTGGCCCTGCTAAAGTAAGAGCCATACGTATTCAGTATATTATCAGTGTAAAACTCTTCATTGTCACCGGTATTGTATTCATCCGGAATAATCCCGTAAATGCCGTTCAAAAATAACTCGGCATTCGCTTTCGATGTCCATACACTCAAATCTGATATCTTGTTTTTGGGAGTGACTTCGAGATAGTCTTCACATGAAGTCATTGTCAGGATCATCAGAAATATCAGGACCTTACTTAATGGTTTATTGATTACTTTTTTCATAACTGCTTAATTTAGAATGAAATATTAACTCCCAAAGAAACCACCTTTGTCTGCGGATAAAAATTGGCATTCAACGCAGAAGTTTCCGGATCATAATTGGTGAATTTGGTAAAGGTCAGCAAATTCTGTCCTGACACAAAGACCCTGGCCTGATCAAACCGGAGTTTTTGAACCAGGAAAGACGGAATGGTATACGACAGGGTTGCACTTTTCAGCCGTAAATAACTGTTATCTTTATTCCAGTGAGTGGATGTCCGGTTATTATTGGTTGTCGGGGTCGGGGTTGGGCGGGGATTCAAGGCATTCCGGTTTTCAGGCGTCCAGTAATCCAGGTTCTCCACATGAGCGGTATAGTTGTTATTAAACAACCAGGCAGCGCTTTCCGCCTTGAGGATCGAGCTCCTCTCCGTACCCTGGAACAGGAAGTTCAGGTTGAAATTCCTGTACTGAATATCACCTTCTATCCCATAAATAACCAACGGAACGGCAGGATCACCCATTATCGTCTGATCATAATCCGTTATTTTGCCATCGTTGTTTAAATCTTTATACCGGATATCGCCGGGTTTGACTGTTCCCCAGGGCTGTGTGGCTATTCCCGGCAACAAGTTGCCGGATTCGTCAAAATCCTCAACCTGGAAATATCCCAGGGAAATGTATCCAAACGGCGTATTGAGCGGTCTCCCGGTCTGCCTTCTGTAAGGATTATCATACGTGACAGCCGATTCATAGACTTTAAGCAACTTATTTTTTGCATACGTAAGCGTTCCCTGAAGCGATGCCCGCAGGTCTTTCGAAAATCGGTAACTTGACCCAATGGTAAAATCAATGCCCCTGTTTTCCATTTCGCCTTCGTTGACCTGGCTGATCGAAATCCCGTATTCGACCGGTACGATTACGTTTGGAGTGACAAGCATGTTGCTCCGGTGTTCATAAAAATAGTCCGCTTCAACAAATAACAGGCCTTTCCAAAACGTTCCGTCAATACCGATATCGGTTTTCCTCGCCCTCTCCCAGGTGATCCTTTTATTGGCTTCCGCGCTTTCACTGAGGCTCGTGGTGGTATTCCCCGCGATGACACTGGCGTTGCTGTTCACGTTATAGGCGCTCAGGTACTGGTATGCCGCACCCGCGAGGGCGCCAACCTCTCCCACGGACCCCCTGATCTTCAGATTATCGATCCAGGGAATGCTTTTCATAAAATCCTCTTCCGAGATTCTGTATCCCAGGGAAACAGCCGGGAAAAAGCCGAATTTCTCTCCCGGGGCAAAATAATAATGCCCGTCATACCGGCCGCTGAACTCCACTAAATATTTGGTCGCAAAATCGTAGTTTAAGCGGAAAACAAATCCGATTTGCCGGGCCCTGGTCGAATAACCGCTGTTCGATATGTCCGCCTGACTGGAGCTGCCCATATTGATCTCATCAATATCAAGCTGATAGTTTTGTCGCTTCCCATATAAATTTTCGATGTTCGTTTCCTTCGTCTCGCAAAGGAGCAACGCTGCCACATTGTGCTTGTCAAATGACCTTGAATAATTTAAACTCGACTGGGAAACAAACTGATTGGTTCTGGTGTAGCTTTTCGTCAAAAGGGGCCGGGCCGTGCCGGCGACTGATGATACAAACTCAAATGGTCGTACAGTCTTATCTTTAATTGACCATATCACTCTTGGTTCGTACCAAACCGTACTCATCACATTTTTGTTGTCATAGGCCACAGTCGCCTTAAAAGAAAGCCCTTCAATGAACGGCAACTGCTGGGTGACTGAAACTTGATTCAACGCCTCATTAACCCTTGATTCCCAGTAGCCGCTGCCGTAAATACTCGGTCCGGCCGTTCTGCCATACAACCCATTTGAAAAAACAATGGGCTGATACGGCAAAGCAGCCCGCAATATTTCCCAGGTGTAGGAGGCTCCGTTTGTACCCTCCAGACCCGGAAACATACTCTTTTGTTCCCTGCCAGTCATACTCACCGACACCTGGGTGGTTTTCGTAGCTTTCACCTCTAAATTCATACTGTAGTTAAACTTATCTTTGTAGTTCGTCGTCCAGTATCCGTTCTGCCTCAGGTAACCAATTGAGGTGTAGTACTTAATCCTCTCTG
>CAZANK010000037.1:0-14242 GCA_964486235.1 uncultured Prolixibacteraceae bacterium
TTCTTGAAAAGACGGTTCCCGGAAAAGCGGATCAGCAAATCGAAACCCTGGTTCCGGGACAACATGTTTCATACAGTCCCGAGTCGGGAAGGGTGGTGTCGACGATGAACAATATTGATCAGTACATTGCCTGGAAAGATGGCAAACTGGTATTTGACAATGCGCCTATTCAGGGGGTGGCCGAAAGACTGGAGCGAATGTTCAACGTGGAGATTGAAGTGGCTGATGCCGTGAAGGAATTCTCGTACACCGTCACGTTTTTGAATGATCCGCTTTACCTGATTCTTGACTTAATGACGCAGACCACGCCCATCACCTATCGCATGTTGCCCAGAGTGAGGCAGGCAGATGGCTCTTATTCAAAGCAAAGGATACGGATAGAAAAACGATCTTAAATACTAATCGGATGGCCTATGATAAAAATGAACTGAAATGACCTTACGGGACAAAGCAACAAGGAAGTGCGTCAACACTTCCTTGCCAGTCTGAGAATCCACCCCGGTAGGATTGAACCGGGCAGTTATCACATTAACAACACAAAAGTATGAAAAATAATGAAAGTATTTTTCGGGAGTGTAAAATTCCCGGATTGAAAAAAGTATTCAGAACGATGAAATTAACGGTCTTCTTATTGCTGATTTCAGGAATTAGCGTGTTTGCCGATAAAACGTATTCGCAAACAAAGGTGTTAAACTTCAACATGAGAAACACCACGGTGAAAGAGGTGCTGCGAAGCATTGAAGAACAAAGTGAGTTTTTCTTCATGTACAGTGAGAAGCTAATCGACGTGAACCGTGAAGTCTCGGTTACCATGAAAACGTCTAAAGTCAGTGAGGTGCTCGATGAGCTGTTTACCGGAACCAACGTGAAATACAACATGAAAGACCGTTTTATTCTACTGTCGGTTCCTGAAGCAGGAAAAGCTGACGGCTTGCTTCAACAGCAGGTTTCGGTGACGGGTAAAGTGACGGATTCAGGCGGCTTGCCGTTGCCGGGAGTTTCGGTGGTCGTCAAAGGGACACAGCGGGGAACTGTGACCGGCGCTGACGGATCGTACAGCCTGATGAACCTTTCGCCTGAAGAGGTCATCCAATATTCGTTTATCGGGATGAAAACGCAGGAAGTACTGGTGGGGACGCAAACAAGAATCAACGTTGTTCTTGCAGAAGAGACTATCGGGATTGATGAAGTGGTTGCCATAGGTTATGGTACAATGAAGAAGAGCGACCTCACCGGTTCTGTGGCCTCTGTTTCGGCCGACGCGTTTTTGGATCAGCCGGCCAGTTCGGTCAACTCCGTGCTCTCGGGACGTGCACCTGGTGTGGCGGTCAGAAGAAGTAACGGTGCCCCGGGCGAAGGGTCGATTATCCGTATCCGTGGTGCAAACTCGTTGCTGGGAAATAACGACCCGTTGATCGTGGTGGACGGCAACTACAGCAGTATGCCGGAAATGTATGATATCGAATCGATCGAAATTCTGAAAGATGCTTCCGCCACGGCGATCTATGGCTCACGCGGCGCAAACGGGGTCATCCTGGTTAAAACCAAACGCGGAACCCAGGGGAAGCCGACTGTGCAGGTTTATTCCGATATTTCTGTCGACAATATCCCTCAACGCTACGATTTGATGGAAGCCTACGAATTTTCCGAGTTTAATAGCCGGGTAGGCGCGTATCCTTTCACCGATGCGGAAGTGGCAGGTTTTAAAGCGAATGGCGGCACAGACTGGCAAGACGAAATTTTCAGGACCGGTCTTTCACAAAAGTATAAAGCGGTGTTTTCCGGAGGTGCGAAAAACATCCGGTTTTATGTATCCCCCAGTTACCGGAAGTCGACCGGTACGGTCAGGAACACCGAAGCCAGCGGCTACGGGTTAAACGCGAAGCTGGATATGGACCTCAGCGACCGTGTCACGGTGCAGATCGAATCGAACCTGGGACACAGCGATAACCTGAACCCGGGAATCGCACAAGGCGGCAGCAAAACGGCAATCCCGTTGATGTCATCGATCGTGTGGTCGCCAACGGAACCGGTTTTTAACGAAGATGGTTCTTATCGTCGCTTGGGGGTCGGAACGGGTACGATTCGGAATCCCAGACTATTGACTGAAATTCTAGACACCAACTACGGAAATTCCGGAAACGCGGTCGGAAATCTCAATATCAAAATCCTGGATGGTTTGACGCTTGATGCCAAAGGTTCAGTGGCTTTCGGCACGGGCGGGAACCGGAACTTTGAAAGCAAAGCATTCAACGGGGTGAATGCCTATGCCAGTCAAAATTCGTATGAAAACAAAAGTTGGCTGGTCAACGCATTTCTGACTTATAGCAAGACCCTTGCCGATGTCCACAATTTTTCGGTCATGGCCGGTTTTGAAGAAACGAAAAGCGAAAGCCAGAGTCTTGCCGGCGAAGCTACGGTGCTTCCGCTCGAGTCGGTGGGGTGGTATAACCTCGGACTGGCTTCTCCTTACATTAACGTTGGCTCCGGGTGGGGCAACAGCGCCATGCGGTCCTATTTCGGCCGGGTGAACTACAATTACGCGTCGCGTTATTACCTGACCATGAACTACCGCGCCGACGGTTCGTCGAAGTTTAAAGGCGATAACCAGTTCGGTTATTTCCCGTCGTTTTCACTGGCCTGGAGGCTTTCCGAAGAAACGTTCATGAAAAACCAGAACGTTTTTCAGAACGTGAAAGTCCGTGGCGGATGGGGAATTACCGGCAGTCAGGCGATCAACAGTTACGCCACTTACACGACCCTGGGAAGTCGCGGTTTCGCCTGGGGAGATGTGAACCAGGCAGGGTACTTTGCCCGGGTAGGTGGTAACCCGAACCTGAAATGGGAGTCGACCAAACAATGGAATGTGGGTTTGGACCTGTCTACCTTGAACAACCGCTTGTCGCTTTCCCTTGATTATTACAATAAGGAAACAGAAGACCTGCTGGCCCCGGTATCGGTTGCCGCGTACAACGGGGGAGACCCTGAATACGGAAATAATACGGTCATTTCCAACGTGGGATCTGTACGAAACAAAGGGTTCGAATTTAACCTGGACTATGCCGTGATCAAAGCGAAAGACTGGTCGTATTCGGTCAACGTGAATGGCGCTGTGAACCGGAACAAGGTACTGAGCATTGGCGAGCAGGAGATCATCTACGGCCGCAGTTACGCCGCTGGTCTATCGTCTGTGAGCCCGTTTGTCCTGATCGCGGGCCAGCCTATCGGTACCATTTACGGGTTGAAATACCTGGGTATCTGGCAGGAGGATGAAGCGCAGGAAGCCGCCAAGTTCGAACAGGAGCCCGGCGATTACAAATACGAGGACCTGAACGGCAATTACGCGTATGATTCGGGCGACAGGCAGTCGATCGGAAACACGAATCCATCGTTTACCTGGGGGTTCAATAATCATGTTTCCTATAAGAACTTCGATTTGAACGTGTTGCTGGAGGGTGTGCATGGCCGCGATGTGATGAACTGGTCGTATATGGTGGCGAACGAACGGATTGACTTTTCGCAACTGTATACCCATCGTGACGCGCGAAACCGGTGGACACCCGACAACCCCAATGCCAGGTTTGCCAAAATAGGAACGTCAAACCGCTTGCAACCGCTGTCGTCACATTACATGCAGGATGGCAGTTATATTAAACTGCGCAACATCAGCCTGGCTTACCGCATCCCCAAAAGTGTGATCTCCTTTGCTGCCGTCAGGCTTTCAGTCAGCGCACAAAATATCCTGACGCTGACCGACTATGAAGGGTATGACCCCGAGATCAGTTCTACGTCCGATAACAGTACCTCTGAAGGTGTTAACGACGCGAATTCCGGAATGGACTGGTTTGCGTATCCGAACCCCCGGAGTTTTTCTTTCGGGATATCAATCACCTATTAACCATTCAATCATTATCTATGAAACGTAAAATTATCTATATATTATCTGTCATTGGCTTTTTAGTATCCTGTCAGTCGAACGAAGATTTCTTGGCAGAGAACCCTAAAGGAGCCTTGTTCCCCGATAATTTCCTGAATAACGAGGCGGAACTGGAACTGATGAATACCGCGCTGTATGCGATCTGGGACCGTGCCATGGGACGAAACTATGAAAGCTTTGAAATCAAGCTTCCTGCCGCCGACGATATCATCGGCACCGGAAACCAACGGCCTTATTACAACGAGATGGAAGTGAACATGGACATCACGAGCGGTGGCGATGCGGATATTCAGCGGGGTTGGGAACGTGCGTATAACACCATTAACCAGGCAAACTCCATTATCAATAATTATCACAATGCCGACGGGGTGGTACCCGAAGCGACGCTAAACGCGTACGCAGCACAGGCGCATTTCATTCGCGCGTTTACCTATTTCTGGGTCGTGCGGTTTTTCAACAACATCCCGTTGATCACGACCGCGTTTGAGCCGGATGTCAAAAGAGAAGTCACCTGTTCTCCGAGCCGTGACGTGTATGACTTGATTATCTCCGACCTGCAGTTTGCCGAAGAATGGCTCCCTGTAACCTGGACGGGTTTCAAAAAAACAGGCGGGGCGGCAACCAAAGGGGCGGCTAAATCGGTGTTGGCTAAAGTTTATTTGCAAATGGCCGGATTCCCGGTAAACGCGGGAGTGGAGTATTACGCGAAAGCGCGCGACAAAGCCAAGGAAGTCATGGACAATGCCGCGGCTTACGGATACGTCCTGCGCAATCATTTCTGGGAGGTGTGGGATCCGTACTGGAAAGCTTATGAGCGTCCACAGGACGAGGCCATCCTGTGGATTGAGCATACGCCAGACGATTATACCACCAGAGCGCCGAATCCTTCCCGCCCCATCGAATTTGGCGGATGGGAATCGATGATCGCGGAGCTTGGCTTCTTTAACCGCTTCCCGGAAGGGGAACGGAAAGAGTTCACGTTTGTCACGGACTTTTATCACTATCCCAACGGGTACTATCATTACACAGACCTGACATGCAAGCATCCGGCTTACCGCAAGCTGTGGGCCGACGATCTCACTCCCGGCTGGGAATGGGAGAAACGGGACGAACCGACCAGCATGTGGCGGCTTGCCATGAATAACAGTGCCAACTGGTATAGTTCACGCCCCATCATCATGATGCGGTATGCAGATGTACTGCTTACCTATGCTGAAGCCAAGGCGCGTACGGATGGTCCGGACGCACTGGCTTATCAATGTCTGAATGACGTGCGTAACCGGGCCTTTAAAGGTGTCGGAACCGACGAAGCTTCTGTAAGCGGCCTCAGCACGGCCGACTTTATCGACGCAGTCGTGTGGGAAAGGGCTTACGAGTTTGCCGGGTTTGAATATTCGTCGCGATGGTTCGACCTGCAACGGTTGGAACTGGTGGAAAGAGCCAATACAGAATGGCGCGCGGAGACGGAAGCAAAATATGTGCTCAAAAAACCGTACACCAAGAAGGATTATTTCCTCCCGATCCCGAGTAAGGAGGTGGGGATAAACCCGAATCTGGCGAATAACAACCCGGAGTTTTAAAAATAGTTTGTGAATGATAAAAACGACAAAAAGGCGTGTTGTTCTTCTCGGATGAAGATGGCGACGACAGTACCATCGATGCTTCTGCCGTAGCGATCTGGGACAGGCAATTGACGGCTGCTGAAGTCAAAACGCTCGGGAGCGTCAGACAAGCAGTGGCCTTCGAAGAATAAAAGGCCCGTTCGGGTGAAACTTGACAAAGGGCGTGGCAGATCAGCATCGCCACGCCCTTTTTAATTAAAACTTTGCGGATTGATGAAGTCATCAAGACCGTTATTTCTGTTTTAAGGAGTTTTTAAATGATAAAGGACTGATTCAATGAGAAATGAACTTACAAGGGTGGTTTTGTTGTTGACGATGATGTGGAGTATGGCGTGTTCCACCAACAGTCTATCAAAAAAATATTACGTTTCCACTGATGGGAGCGACGAAAACACGGGATTAAAAGAGACGGCGGCGTGGAGAACCCTGGAGCGCGTGAACCGTGAGATTTTTCAACCTGGCGACGCGATCCTTTTTGAAGCGGGTGGTGTATGGAAGGGTCAATTACGTCCTTTAGGCTCCGGAGAGCGGGACAACAGGATCATCCTAAGCAGTTATGGAAAAGGAAACAGGCCGGTGATCCATATCGGCGAAGGTGCGGGGGCGGGAATCACGCTTATCGGTCAGTCGTGGTGGGAAATCCGCGGAATCGAAATTACCAGCGGGGCACCGCCTCAACCGGGTGTCAGGCGCGAGGGAATCTCCGTCAGGCCGGAGCGGGGAGATTCCATTGCAGGCATCACGGTCAGGGATTGTTACATCCATGATGTATGGGGACAGGTTGGCGGCCGGGCATCAAGCACCATGATCGAAATCAGCAAAGCCTCGGAAGATGTCCTCGTGGAGAACAATACCATCAAACGTTGTGACAAAATCGGCATTCGGATCACCGGAAGAAAGAATATCATCGTCCGTGGCAATTACCTGGAGAACCTTGGCGGCGACGGTATCATCGTGCATGGACCATATCGCGGACTGATCGAGCGTAACATCGCCGATCAAACCTGCCTGCGGACCGGCGATCCTCATCTCGATACCGGCGATCAGAGTCGTTATGACTGGTGGCCGCATACCGCGGCAATCTGGATGTCGCACGCGAAAGAAACCGTCATGCAGTTTAATGAGGTCTATCATACCGGCCGGCAAATGGGCAACGGTGACGGACAGGCCTACGACTTTGACTTTGGATGTGAAAATAATATTCTTCAATATAACTATAGCCGGAATAATGCCGGTTTCCTGCTGATCATGGACAATACCCGCAGAAATGTGGCACGGTATAATATCAGCGAAAACGACGTCAAATTCAGGCCCACACAACTGGTAACGATGTTTTGTGACACGGCAGAGCAAAATTTGCTTCACAATAACGTGTTTTACGTGGATCACGGGACCTCTGACATCACGTATTACTATGGCGACGAATACGGTCCCAACAAGGGAAAAGGGAAGAAAGACAAGGGAAAGCTTGGCGCCCAATTCAAAAATAATATTTTCTATGCCACTGGGCAGGGCCGGTTCAGAACCGTCTATGCACTCGGCGATTCGTTGAACAGCGCCGAATTCAGGAAGCTGGAAGATTTTCATCAACTCCCTACCCCGAAGGCAGGTACGCGGTTTTACAACAACCTGTATTTTGGACCATGGATGAACGGACTGCCTGATGATCCGGAAAAGATGCTGGCAGACCCGATGTTTGTCTCGCCCGGGAGTGGCCGGTACGGGCTCACCTCGTTGGAAGGATACCGGTTAAACCCGGGTTCCCCGTGTTTTGACCAGGCAGTCGTGGTCGGAACGGAAGAAAATATCCATGATTTTTACGGAAATCCGGTTGTGAAAACACCAACGGATTTAGGGGTGTATGAAGTGGTTGTTCGCGATAACAACGTCGCCAGGTAGCCAAAGATTTTTAAGCGATAACGAAAATGAAACGAAAACTTGATCTTGCCCTGGCTTTGTTATTTGTCTTCGGACAGGTGATCGCTCAGAAGAACGATAAATGGATCATCCTGAAAGATTCCGTTGAAACATCTGGCGGAATTAAACTGGCGGCCGATGTTTATTTGCCGGACCGCGAACAGGCATACCCGACCATCCTGGTCCGTACCCCCTATCAAAAAGAAAATGTCAAAGGAGTCGCCTTGAACTTCGTGAAACAAGGCTATGCCGTGGTGGTGCAGGATTGCCGGGGAAAGTTTGGCTCGGGGGGAGAATTCTACGCGTTTAAGCATGAACGGGAAGATGGTCTGAAAACCGTCGGATGGATAAAAAAACAGCCGTGGCATAACGGGAAGCTTGCAGGGTACGGCGGAAGCTATCTGGGGTATACCCAATGGGCCGTTTCAGACCAACTCGATGCCGTTTGCGCGGAAATGACCGGCGCTGATGTCTATGACCTGATCTATCCGCAGGGGCTGTTTTCCCTGTCCACGGCTTTTAACTGGGGACTGTTGGTCAACGCCCGGACCTCCAACCCCATATCCCCTGAAAAACTAATGGGATCATACTGGCACCTACCGTTGTCTGTGGCCGACGACTCCACGTTTAAAGACAATCGGTTCATCAATGACTGGCTGTTGCATGAGACCCGGGACAACTACTGGCAATCCGTTAACCACCGGGGTATCGCCAAAGGCCCCGTTTTATCGATAGCCGGATGGTACGACATTTTCTTGCTGACTCAGATCAACGATTTTGTTGCACTGGACAAGAAAAACAGTCATCCGGACAACAGGATGGTCATTAACCCGTGGTGCCACGGGTCCCAGTCTTTCAAGAATGAATACGGGGGACAGGAGAAAACGGGGAACACCGGAACTTTACAGGAACGTTTTTTAGCGAAAATACTGTTAGGAAAAGAAGGGGAAATCCTGGAGGGCCCTTTCACCAGGCAGAAGTACAATTTCTTTATCATGGAACGGAATGAGTATGTCGGAAGTGATTCCTGGCCGCCTAAAGGCGTAAAAAAGGTGGATTTCTATCTGGACAAAAACAAGATATCGAAAAAGGCAACGGACCAATCAAAACAAGTGGGTTTTGCCTATAATCCGCAGGATCCTTATCCTTCCCTGGGCGGAACTTTCATTGGAATGGGGGTTGGCCCGGCCGTCCAGAATACAAACAGGACCAGAAAAGACCAATGTGTGTTTGAGTCGGACGTGCTGACTGCGCCGCTGACCCTGTTGGGTACCGTCACGGCATCGTTATATGTAACGAGTACCGCCGGCGAAACCGATTTCATGATCCTGGTACAGGATGTCTTTCCGAACGATACCATCATCAATATTCAGGAGGGGGGCAGGCAGGTCAGCGTGGGCCCCGGCAAGGTCACAAAAATCACATTGGAGTCCTGGCCTACCGGTTACCAGCTTAATCCGGGCCACAAGCTCCGGATTGTCATTACTTCCGGTTGGTTTCCGCGGTACAACCGGAGTTTAAATACAGAAGAGCCGGTCTATGGCGCGAAAGAAAGCAGGGAAGCGGTACAGGCCATTTATCTTGGTCGAAAACACCCGTCGAAAGTTACGTTACCTTTGCTAAATCCGGGGACACAGGTGGATAACGGTGACCTGAAAAGGTGAACGCGGCGCTATGAAGACGACAATACACTGAAATAGAGTATATTAAAATAGCTTTTTATGAAAAATAGTATGGAAAGAATCTTGAAGGCGGGAATAGGCGTGTTTTTTGCCTGCATGTTGTTTGCAGCATGTCAGCCAGAGAGCAGGTATCCCAGGGGGATCGAACATGTGGTGGTGATCGGGATCGACGGGATGAGCGTCCAGGGACTTTTACAAGCGTCAACCCCCTGCATGGACAGCCTGATGCAAAACGGCGCTTATAGTTTTAAAGTCCGCAGTGTGCTGCCAACGGTCAGCATGCCCAACTGGAATGCCATGTTGTGTGGCGCCGGCCCCGAGGTAACAGGGGTGGTCGATAACTCCTGGAACAGGAGTACCGATGGATTTGCACCTGTCGCGATGTCGGGGAACCACGTGTTTCCCACTATTTTCAGGGTCATCCGTGAACAAAAACCCGACGCCGAAACGGGCTCATTCTATGAATGGGGCGGTTTTGGAAATATGCTCGAAACGGAGCTGATCGACCAATTCGGAACCCTTCCGACTGCCCTCGAAACGGCTCAAAAAACCGTGGAGTATATTCAGGATCAGAAACCTGACTTCCTTTTCGTCCAACTCGACGAAGTAGATGGGTATGGGCACCGGCACGGGCACATGTCGCCCGAATACCTGGAGGGCATTGAAAAAGCCGACGGTCAGGTCAAGATGATCGTCCAGGCTATCAAGAACGCAGGGATGCAGGATAAGACGATGGTGATGGTCGTCTCGGATCATGGAGGAATATTCTATGCGCACGGCCGGAATTCCTACGAGGAACTGACGACACCCGTCATCTATTCCGGGAAGGGAATCAAGAAAGGGTACCAGATCAAACAGCAGATTTATCGGTACGATGTGGCGGCCGACGTGGCCTTTGCCCTTGGGCTCCACGCGCCGCAGGTTTGGGTGGGCCGGCCTGTCAAAGCGGCCTTTGCTGGTTTTGATGAGCCCGATCACCTCTGGGAAGGCGTGGCTATGCTGCCTCCTCCGGTCTTCGTGAACGAAACACAATCGACCGTGTACGGCGGCCTTTACGTGGACCGGGAGGCCGACGTGCAGTTAAAGGCTCCGCTTGGCGTGGAAGGAGTGATCCGTTATACCACGGATGAAACGATGCCCACGAGGGAATCGGCCGTTTATACCGCTCCTTTTTCGTTGGACAAATCAGCCGTCGTTATGGCAAAGCTATTCAGTGAGCATGGTGAAAGTCCCGTCGTTTCGGCGCAATACCGGGTGGTCGACAGGAATGCCGGAAACGGCTTTCGTTATTCGTTCTATCATTTGCCGGGGAAAAAAAGGATGCCCTCCTGGAAGGGTGACCGTCCCGTGGCAACAGGGATCTGTTATGAACCTGGTTTAAAAAGTGACGATATTAAGGCGCTGAAAAGCCGTTATCAGACAGACCTCGGAATTTGCTTTGAAGGCTGGCTGCAGATCGACAACGAGGCCGAATACACGTTCCGGCTATGGTCGGGCGGCGGCTACAGGCTGTTTGTCGATGAGGAACTTCTCTTTAGCCGTGCGAATCCCGAGGGCTATTCAAACAGTGCAGGCACCATCAAGCTGGGAAAAGGCCTGCATCCGGTCAGACTGGAATACTTCAATCAAAAGGACGACGACCGGATGGAGTTATACTTTGAAGCAAAAGGGTTTCCGCTTCGCCTACTTCCCGCGCAAAAGCTATTTCAAAAGAAAGGATAAACCAAAAAAGCTGAAAGATGCGTAAAAATAGTTTCCTACTGCTATGCACAGTAATCCTGTCGACCCTGGCGTTTGAGCTCCTGGCTGGGACAACGGCGCGGAGTCAGGTGGGCGAAGACAGTATAAAAAGCAAGGTGCTGAACGTGACGAGGAAGTATACGGTCTGCCTGCCCGAAAGCTACGCGACGGCAACCGGCAAAAAATACCCAGTATTGTACCTTTTGCATGGCCATAGCCACCGCAACAACGATTGGGTCAGGGATGGCAAAATCCGGGAGTTGGTTGACCAACTCACCGGCACAAACGAAGCTTGTGAAATGATTATCATTATGCCGGACGGAGGCAGTATCAAAAATGGCTATTTCGATGTGAAGGGATGGAATTATGAAACGTTTTTCTTCGAGGAGTTCCTCCCGTTTGTGGAGAAGAAATACCGGGTTAACGGAGACCAGTCGGGCAGGGCTATTGCCGGATTCTCGATGGGCGGCGGCGGCGCCGTGGCCTACGCCCTCAAACATCCGGACCTGTTCTCGTCGGTGTACGCCATGAGCTCCCTGATGACCTTGCCCAGGCAGGACCGTACACCCGTGAGAGACCCGAAAATGGAAGAGTTTGGAAAATCCGTGCTGGCCAACGACTGCAACGCATACGTCGCCTACGCGGATGAGGCCACGCTCGAAAAATTACGCGGCATACGCTGGTTCGTCGATTGCGGCGACGATGACTTTTTGCTGGAGGTGAACTGTGACTTTTACCGCGAAATGCAAAAAGCAAAAATCCCTTGTGAGTTTCGGGTCCGTGACGGCGGCCATGACTGGAATTACTGGCGCCCGGCGTTGTCCATGGCACTGTCGTTCGTGTCGGAGGGTTTCGGGAAATAGCATGGGCCTGGAAGTAACTGGATAACCCTCCTGCTTGAAAAGTGTGAAAAAATTTGTAAGATAATGATATAGCAGGTTTAAACCTGGTGCAATAATAATTACCAACCGATAAGAATTAGTTTATGAAACCGATGACGATTTTTATGATTGTCCTTGCTTGGGTGATGACAAGTGGTGGTGTGCAGGGCAATGCCAAAAACAGTGAAAAACCGGATTCCATTTGTACCCACCGGATCGTGTGGGGAGATGATGGTCAGCTTTTGTCCTGGTATCAGCCTGAAGTGAAAGGCGCTGGTTATCATCATGTGATCAAGCTGGCTTCTGAGTTCTTAAAGAATGACTTGCCTGTTGATCCTGCAACGGGGCTGAAACTGTATTATGTGATCTGCCAGATCAACGGTCCGGAGACCGGAATGGATTCTTACCAGCAAGGGGGAGGCGCCGCGAACAATCCGGCCTGCGTATTTGCCGGGTTTACCGAGAGCCTGGCCGTGAAATACCGGGTTTATTCGGGCGATGAATCTTACCTGCAGCTCGTCCGGGAATGTCTCGACCACATGCTGAAGCATGGTTCGTCACCGTCGGGATGGAAATGGGCGAATTGTCCGTATGCCAGTGCGACGAACGGAGACCCGGAATACTCGGGATGCCCGAACCACGGAAACGGAGGGGGCGATGGCAAATACGTCCTGGAGCCCGACAAGGTGGGCGAGATGGGCGTGGCGTATCTGCAGTTTTACCAGATCACCGAGGAGCCTGTCTATCTGAAAGCAGCGCTTGCCTGCGCGGATGCCCTGGCGGCAAATGTCAGGGAAGGGAACTACAGTCAGTCGCCCTGGCCGTACCGGGTCCATGCCCGGACGGGAGCGATTTCGGAAGAATACTGTTCCCACGTGTTGCCTGCAGTGAAACTGTTTGACGAACTTGCCCGGATACAGAGCCGGATAAAACTGGGTGAGGAGACCGTGGCGAAATACCAAAAAGCCAGGGACATGGCCTGGAAATGGCTGTTTTCATGGGAAGGTCCGATGAAAACATCGGTCTGGAAAGGCTATTTTGAAGATGTGGAGTACGATCACGCGAATAAGAACAGGGTACAGGTTACGCCCATGGAAGTGGCGCGTTACCTGATTCAACACCCGGAAAGCGACCCTTATTATGAACAAAATGTCCCGGCGTTGATCCATTGGTGTGATGCTGTGTTTGGAACCCAAAACGCGCTGGGATATAACGCGCAGTGTGAACAACTGTTTTGCATGACGCCGATGGGGGGCCATACCTCACGATATGCTTCTGTGTGTGCAATGTGGTATGCTATGGGAAAATCGGAATGGTATAAAAACGAAGCGTTCGAGAATTTTAACTGGGCCACCTACTGCACCAGCAAGGCCGGATTCGTGTCGGTGGGACCGGACTGGATGCGTGCCTGGTTTTCAGATGGCTACGGCGATTATATTAAGCATTTTATGGACGGACTGGCCGCGATCCCCGAATGGGCTCCTGCCGGCGAAGACCATTTGTTGGGTTCCACCAGCATTGTTCAGAAAATCAACTACCAGGGGAAGGAAATCGCGTATTGCACGTTCCTGCCTCAATCGACCGAGGTGTTGCGGTTGACCGGCCTTCCCAAACAAGTGACCGTCGACGGTAAAATCCTGAAGCGGGTTGACCAGCTCGGTGCCGGCGAAGGCTGGCAGTGGGAGAAACTGAAACAGGGAGGAATCCTGCGCGTGAAGCACCTGAACGGGAGAGATGTAAAAATCATGAACCGCTGACCATGGGACTAAAAGAAGACACCGGAGGAAACAGGGGGCGATGGCATTGGTCACAGGCGACATTTTTGATCCTGACGATACTATTGTCGTTGTTTTTCGTGAAGCCCGCACACCCTGCAAAATTTGCACACCCGGGAATTTACATGACCAGGGCTGACCTGGACTTCATGAAGAAAAAGGTCGCGGCAGGTGAACAACCCTGGAAAGATGCCTTTGAACGCGTGAAAGCATCGGTTTCCCTGAATAATGAAAAAATAAAAGTTGAACAGCATATTGTCCGGGGACCATTCAACTCTCCATGTATCGGCGCCGACGATTTTTCCAGTGATGCAGGCACAGCCTGGCAGGCGGCACTGGTCTGGTACATCTCGGGCGAAAGGAAGTATGCCGAAAGAGCGATAGAAATTCTCAACGCCTGGTCGCCCAACGTGTGGGATTTTGATTATAACGATGCCAAACTGCTGGTAGGCCTGATCGGCCACACCTTTTGCAACGCCGCCGAACTATTGCGGTACAGCGATTCCGGCTGGGATCAGAAGGGCATCGAGTCATTTGAGCGGATGTTGCTCGAGACCCTTTATCCCTACATCCGTTTTTACTTTTCGGAGGCCAACGGGAACTGGGATGCAGCGATGATCCAGACCGTGATGGCAATTGCCGTATTTACCGAAAAGCCGGAACTGTTTGACAATGCGGTCGAACATTA
>CAZANK010000038.1:0-13882 GCA_964486235.1 uncultured Prolixibacteraceae bacterium
TCACCGGCAATGGAAAGCGCCGGGAAAATATGTCCGCCGGTCCCGCCTCCGCTGATAATGACTTTTAGTTGTTTCATAGTTCCTGGTCCTCCTCCGGCAGATTCACCATGACCGGTTGTTCAGTCACCGGACTGTTCTTTTGGTTATGATAGCTTACCGACAAGATCACCCCAAATGAAACCGCGGTAAACAGCATGGAGGTACCCCCCACGCTGATCCAGGGCAGCGGCTGTCCGGTCACGGGGATAACCCCGGCCGAAACAGACATATTGACCAATGCCTGAAAGACCAGCATCAGCACCATGCCCGCCGCGAGGAATGCCGGATACGTCCTTGTTGAACGCCTGACGATCACCACGCCCCTGAAAAGCAGGACCAGAAAAAGAAAAACAACAACAAATCCTCCCAGCCAACCATACTCTTCAATAATAATGGCGTAAATGAAATCATTGTATGCCGCTTCCATGTAATTGCTCACTTCACTCCCGCCGGGACCCTTACCGGCAAGGCCACCTTCATAAATGGCCAGCTTCGCATAATCGGCCTGGGTCGTTCCTTCTTCCTGCTGCTGGTCACCAAAAATGAAGTCGTCGATGCGCTCCTTGAACGTATGTACACGACCGGCCCACTCAGGGAGCAGGTCGGCTGTAAAATAAATGGCCGTCAGCAACAGCATTCCCGCCAGAACAGGCATGGCGAGATATTTCAAAGGGACACGCCCGATGAGCATCAGTACCATGATGCTTCCGAATATCAATGCTGAAGTCGAGATATTTCCGTAAAAAATAATCCCGCACACCACGACGGTCGCTCCAATGGCCCAATAAAATGCCTTTTTTAGGTCCTCTTTTGTTTTCTGCCTCTTGCTCAGTACTTTGGCCACAAACATCACCAGCGAAATCTTTGCCAGCTCCGCGGGCTGAAAACTGAACGGACCCAGGTCGAGCGAACGGGGTGTCGGTTTGGCCGGATCGAGCTTGAACTGAACAATGGCAGCCAGCAGGGCCGCAATGGTTAACAGGAGCATTAACGGGGCGATCCATGCGTAGAACTTCACCGGGATGACATTCACGAGGAACGCCATCAGCCCGAACCCCAGCAAGATGAAGAAAAGCTGCTTGCCAAGATAGTAAGTCGTGTGACCGCCGGCTTCACGGTAAGCCAGACGCCCGGTTGCACTGTACACAATCAGCATCGAGGCCAGTGACAGGAAGACCAGGACCACCCAGATGACCCGGTCCCCTTTGAATATTTTCTCCAGTAAGTACTTCATTTACTATTTACCATTTAATCATCCAGCCATTTAACCATTTATAACTCCCGTACCGCTTTTTTAAACTGTCGTCCGCGGTCCTCGTAATTTTCAAACAGATCAAAGCTGGCGCAGGCCGGCGAAAGCAAAACCACCTCATTGTCTTTTGCCAGGTAGTAGGCCGAACGCACGGCGTCTTTCATGTCGCGGGTTTCCACAATGTCGGACACGACTCCGTCAAAAGCCTCCACGATTTTGTGGTTGTCGACCCCCAGGCATACGATGGCCTTCACCTTCTTCTTCACCAGCTCCATTAACTCCCGATAATCATTTCCTTTATCCACCCCGCCAACAATCCAGACAATCGGCTTATGAATACATTCGAGTGCGTACCAGGTGGAATTAATGTTTGTCGCCTTGGAGTCATTTACGAACTCAATTCCATGCACTTTAAGAAAGTATTCCAGCCGGTGTTCCACGCCTTTGAAGTCGGAAAGACTCTCCCTGATCTTCTCGTCCCTGATATTCAATACCTTTCCGGCAAGTGCTGCCGCCATTGAATTATACGTGTTATGTTTCCCCTGTAACGAAAAATCGAAAATTGACATGGTTAAAGTGTTTTGTTTCCAGTTAATGACAAGATGATCTCCGCTTACCCCGGCACCGTTCCGCGGCGCTTCACCCAGGCCGAAAGGTAATCCAACGGCCGGGATCACGCGTTTTTTAAGCTCTTTTTGAATGATCGGGTCATCGGCGCCGTAGATAAAAAAATCGGCGGCAGTCTGATTCTGCACGATCCGGAATTTCGAATCGATATAATTTTGCATCTGACCATCGTACCGGTCGAGATGATCAGGTGTAATATTGAGAAGCACCGCAACATCAGCCTTGAAATCGTACATCCCGTCAAGCTGGAAGCTGCTCAGTTCGATCACATACCAGTCGAAATCCTTTTCGGCCACCTGCCAGGCAAAACTCTGTCCCACGTTCCCGGCAAGTCCGGCGTTCCATCCTGCTTTTTTGAGCAGGTGCCAGATCAGCATCGTGGTCGTCGTTTTCCCATTGCTGCCGGTGACGCAGATGGTCTTCGCCCGGTTATAGCGCCCCGCAAACTCGATTTCGGAAATCACAGGGATGCCTGCTCCCCTGACCTGCTCCAGCAAAGGAGCCTTCTCCGGGATACCTGGGCTTTTGATGATCAGGTCGGCCTGAAGGATTCTTTCTTCCGAGTGTTTTCCTTCTTCAAAAGCAATCCCTTTTTCGTGCAGGATATCCCGGTATGCGGACTTCACGTGTCCAAGGTCGGACACGAACACGTCAAAACCCTGTTTTCTTGCCAGAATCGCTGAACCTGTTCCGCTCTCGCCCGCTCCTAATATGCTGATCTTCTCTGCCATCGTTTATCGCATTTTTAGCGTCGCAACCGTAAATACCGCCAGGATAATTCCCACGATCAAAAAACGTGTGACGATTTTGGGTTCGGGGATTCCCTTTTTCTGGTAATGATGATGGATGGGCGCCATCAAAAAAATTCGCTGCCCTTCCCCATACTTTCTCCTGGTATACTTGAAATAGCTGACCTGTATCATCACGGAGAGATTTTCAATCAAAAAGATGCCACAAAGCAGGGGGATCAGGATTTCTTTCTTGATGATCACGGCAAAAACGGCCAGGATACCGCCCAGTGCCAGACTACCTGTGTCGCCCATGAACACCTGTGCCGGGTATGAGTTAAACCACAAAAACCCCACTGTCGCACCGATAAAAGCCGATATAAAAACACTCAGCTCACCGGTATGCGGAATATACATGATATTGAGGTAGCCCGAGTAGATGATATTGCCGCTCAGGTAGGCCAGGACTCCCAGTGTTGCCCCGCTGATGGCCGAGGTTCCCGCCGCCAGTCCGTCAATGCCGTCGGTGAGATTGGCCGCGTTCGATACCGCGACAATGATCAGGATGATGGCCAGCGCGTAAACCAGCCACCCCAGATAGCTGCTGCTTTTACCCATAAAGGCAACCAGCCACTCATAGTCAAACTCATGGCTTTTGATAAACGGAAGCGTCGTCTTTGTCGATTTGATTTCCCGGGTCACATCACGGACTTCCTGGGTGCCGGTTGCCTGATCGGTCACGATTTCGCGTTTAAATTCGCCGTCGGCATTGCGGACCTTCTCCCGAACAACCACGTCGTCGGAAAGGTATAGGGTGGCGACGACGATGATCCCCAGGCTTACCTGTCCAAGGACCTTAAAGCGGGCAGCAAGACCGTGTTTATCTTTCAGAAAGACTTTAATATAGTCGTCCACAAACCCGATACCCCCTAACCATACGGTCGTGATCAGCATGAGCACAATATAGGTATTCCGGAGATCGGCGAACAAGATCGTTGGAATGACAATGGAAGCCAGGATCATGATTCCTCCCATGGTGGGAGTTCCTCTTTTTTGCATCTGCCCTTCAAGACCAAGGTCCCTGACTTCCTCGCCGATTTGTTTGCGTTGCAACAGGTTGATCAGTTTTTTGCCAAAGCCCATGGTGATAAACAGGGATGTAATAATGGCAGCAGCCGACCTGAAAGAGATGTATGGCAACATTCCCCATCCCGGGATGTCGGCATCTTTTAACCACTCATATAACAAATTGATCATCAGCCTCTAATTTAGTTTATATGAAACAATTCGCGAATGACTTCCCGGTCGTCAAAGTGAAATTTTACGCCGTTTATCTCCTGGTAATTCTCATGACCTTTCCCTGCTACCAAAATGATGTCTCCGGCCTGTGCCAGCATGCAAGCCGTCTTAATCGCCTCCCTTCGGTTGACAATCGAGATCACTTTGTCTTTCTGGTACGACCGGATACCCGCTTCCATCTCCTGGATGATCCTCTCGGGAACTTCCGTCCTGGGGTTATCGGAAGTGAGAATGACCTTGTCGCTCTGCAAGACGGCTTCCTGTGCCATCTCCGGGCGTTTGGTCTTGTCCCTGTCGCCACCCGCTCCGACCACGGTAATCACCTGTTCTTTTCCGGTCCGGATCTCATTGATGCCCTTCAGCACATTTTTAAGGGCATCGGGCGTATGGGCATAATCGACAATGGCATATTTCCCCTCCGGGGAACGGATAATCTCAAAGCGGCCTTCAACGGGCCTCAACTGACTGATCACCGGGAGAACAGCTTCGTCTGGTTCGCCCAGCAGGACGCCCGCCCCGTAGACGGCCATCAGGTTGCTGGCGTTAAACGCCCCCGTGAAATGAGTCCACACGTCCTGGCCGTTCATGTTCAGTAACATGCCATCCAGGTGTTTTTCCAGCACCTTCCCTTTAAAATCGGCCATCGTTTTCAGCGCGTAAGTTTTTTTCACGGCCCGTGTGTTCTGAAGCATGACCCGGCCATTTTTCTCGTCGGCATTGGTCAGGGCAAACGCCGAGGCCGGCAACTCGTCAAAAAACCTTTTTTTGGCCTTTAAATAGCCGGCAAATGTTTTATGGTAATCGAGGTGGTCGTGTGTAAGGTTGGTGAATATTCCCCCGTCAAACGCGATTCCCCTGATGCGGTCCTGGTCGATCGCATGTGAACTGACCTCCATGAAGCAGTACGTACATCCGTTTTCGACCATCTTTGCCATCAGTTCCTGGATATGCAGCGCATCGGGTGTCGTATGCGTTGCCGGAAACTCCTCCGCCCCCACATCATACCGGATGGTCGAGATGAGGCCGGCCTTGTATCCCAGCGCGCGGAACAACCGGTAGAGCAGCGTGGCAATGGTGGTCTTGCCGTTTGTGCCGGTGACACCGACAACCCTGAGATTGCGGGAGGGATGGCCGTACCAGGCTGAAGCCAGCATCCCCAGGGCCCCGGCTGTATCAGGCACTCTGACCAGGGTTGCCTGACCCACCTCCACATCGGCTTTCCCGGAAATGATCACCGAAGCTCCGTTTTCAAGGGCTTTGGGGATAAACTGATGTCCGTCGGCATGCGTCCCTCCCATCGCCACAAACACATCGCCGGGCTTCACGCTGCGCGAGTCGAACTGAAGCCGCCCGATCACGGTATGCAGATCGCCGGCAACCAGTTCATAATCCAGTCCTGTTAAAATGTCCTTTAAGGTGCTCATCCTTGTATCGCTCTTTAATTCAGTTTTGAAACCATCATTTCGGGTTGACCGCCTCCGCTTGAATCCGGAATACCGGCCCGATGACTTAATTCCACCTCAATCGTCTGTTGTTTTTGGACCTGGGTCCCGGCGGCAACCGATTGCCGGACGACCTTCCCCACGCCGTTCATCACCACCCTCAGTCCGCACTGTTCCAGCAAGTACAAGGCGTCGCTGCCCCCCATGCCCGTTACGTCGGGGACAATGCCTTCCTGCAGCGTAATCCCGGCCACCTGTACCTGGTCTTTTTGAACACCGATCCTGATCAGGTCACCATTTGCCTGTTGGGTGTTAATCTGCAACTGCAGGTCGCCGATCACCGTTTCGGTGTCATGCCGGAAAGCGGTTTTGATTTCGGGGATTCGGATAACCTTTTCGGAGGTGTCGTTCCGGTATTCCAGAAATGCCGCGTACGTTCTTCCTACCACTTCCTTGAATACCGGTCCGGCGACCGATCCGCCGTAATAGCTTCCCTTTGGGCCAACGATGACCACGATCGCTGTGTATTGAGGATCATCGGCAGGAAAATAGCCGACAAAAGAAGCCTGATAATTTTTTCTTCCTTCCCTGGAGTAGCCTTCATTCTGATAAGCTACCTGGGCCGTTCCGGTTTTGCCGGCGATCGGGAAATACGGATTTCTCAGAGATCTTCCAGTCCCACGCGTGCACACGCCTTTCAGCAAATCCTGTGCTTTCAGCAACGTTTCCTTCGAGCAAATCGAAGGATTCAGGATTTCCGGTTCAAATCTTTTGACCGGAATCCCGTTCTCGCGCACTTCTTTCACGAAAGCAGGTTTAACCATCCGGCCATTGTTTGCCACCGCGTTGTAGAATGTCAATGTTTGTAAAGGTGTAAGCTTGATCTCGTATCCATAGGAGATCC
This sequence comes from uncultured Prolixibacteraceae bacterium, assembly GCA_964486235.1. GTDB lineage: Bacteria > Bacteroidota > Bacteroidia > Bacteroidales > Prolixibacteraceae > JBCFBK01. Next base: position 6,292 of record CAZANK010000038.1, read on the forward strand.
AGGCCAAAGAAGGCCCCCACCAGTTGTTGTCGTTCGGGTATTTCACATAAGGAACCCCTTCGCCGGCAAAACCGAGTCCCAACGGCTTGTTTAGTCCAAAACTGTAAATCCGGTCAATAAACTGTCTTTCACGGCCTTCGTAACATTTCGTGATAATTTTGGCAACGCCCACGTTGGATGATAACTCAAAAATCCTCCTCATGGAGATGCGGCCATGGCTGCCACGTCCGTAATCACTGTCATACACGGTTTGTCCGCGGTATTCCCATTTCCCGGTCCCGGTATCGAAGACATCCGCGGTATCGGCATAACCGTGTTCCATGGCTGCCATCAGCGACACCAGTTTAAACGTCGATCCCGGCTCGCTGCATCCCGCATGACCCAAGGCAAAGTTATACGTTTCGGCATAGGTCCCGTCGCTGCGCCGTCCCAGGTTGGCGATCGCCTTTATTTCTCCGGTCGCTACTTCCATGACAACGGCTGTCCCCCATTCGGCCTGCGACTTCTCCATCTGTCCCATCAGGGCATTCTGGGTGAAATCCTGCAGGTTCACGTTGATGGTGGTGATCACATCCTTCCCGTCTTTCGGTTCGGTGATCGGGACGTTTACCCATTGGCCTGAGAAGTTGCGCTTCAGCGCCAGGCCGTTTTCACCTGCCAGATCGCTTTCCATGATCCCCTCAATGCCGGAGTAACCCACGTTTCCGTGAATACCGCCGTAGGCGCCTTTGTTTAGCGTGCCAAGTGTCCGGCTGGCCATGTCTCCGTGCGGCATGACCCGTTCACTTTCTCCCCGGATAATCAGTCCCGATCCGAACCACGACCTGCTCATCATCTTCAGACGCCTGAATTCCTGGAGCTGATGGTGATCCACTTTTGCCGGATAGATCAGAAACCACCGGTTCCCGGCTTTGAATGCCTTGACAAGCTGTTGTTTGAACCTGGATTTGGATATCCCGAAAAATGTGGCCATTTCCTGGCTAAATTCGTCGGCCGCCTCGTCAAAGACCCGTTTTATCCGGGGTGCAGCAAGATCGAGCCTTAATTCATATTGTGGGACTGAGGTGACCAGAATACTTCCGTCGTCGGCGCACAGGTTGCCGCGCTTTGCGAAAATTTCCGTGGTGTTGGTTCTTAAATCCGTGGCAATTTGCTCCCATCTGGCAGTATCCATCGTCTGGATCTTCAGAACCTTTGCCACGATGATGACCCCTGTCAGCACCGCGAGAAAATAAACAATTCCAAAACGGAAGATGATGTCTTTCCTGATCTCCATCTTATTTACTCCTTTTTCACGCTGAGTCTCCGTGGCGGTTCCTGCGGCTCGAGCAGATCAAGGCCACTTTCTTTCACCCTTTCCGCAATTTCGGAAGGCCTGTTCATCTTCATCAGCTCGGCTTCGAAGGTGACCGACCCGGCTTTCAGTTCCTTGATGGTATCCTGTACCGCCTCCATCTGCCTGATCGTTTTCTCCGCCCAATACCGGTTTGTGATAAGCAGGATTCCCAAAAACACCAAAAAAAAGACGAACGGCAGGTGCTTTAGCGCCCTCTCGCTGGCCAGCAGGTTTCCCCCCAGTACGGCCCGCAACCCGTTTTTGGTTTTTCTCCCCTTTGGTATAGACTCTGTTGTCATCGCTTTTCCGCAATTCTTAGTTTTGCACTTCTCGCCCGGGGATTTCTTTCAGTCTCCTGCTCATCCGGAACGATCACTTTCCTGTTGACGGCCGTCAACACCGAAGTGACATGTCCGTAAAAGTCCTTTTCCTGTTTTCCTTCAAAATTCCCGGCACGTATAAAATTTTTCACCAGCCGGTCCTCGAGCGAATGGTACGTAATGACCACCAACCGTCCGCCCGGCTTAAGCAAATCAACACTTTGCAATAAAAATTCTTTCAGGACATCCAGTTCGCCATTTGTCTCAATGCGCAAGGCCTGAAAAGCCCTGGCCAGGTATTTTGTCTCATTTTTTCCATGAACGCACCGGGCAATGACCGCTTTAAACTGGTCAATGGTCCGAATGGGGCAAACCTGACGGGCCTGAACAAGTTCCCGGACCAGGCGGCGGGCATTTTGAATCTCACCATACTCCTTAAAAACCCGGATTAATTCATCCTCATCCCCGTCATTGATGACATCGGCCGCCGTTTTCTGCGCATTCCGGTTCATCCGCATGTCCAGATCACCGGAAAAGCGAAAAGAAAACCCACGTTCGGCGTTGTCAAAATCATGGAAGGAAACACCGAGGTCAGCCAGGATTCCGTCAACTTGCCCCACACCGAAATACAGGAGAAAATTCCGGAGGTACCTGAAGTTATGGCGGATAAAATGAAACCGGGGATCGTCGGGAATATTGGCTGCGGCATCTTCGTCCTGATCAAACGCGTAAAGGCGGCCCGAAGAAAGCCTTTCGAGGATCGCCCGCGAATGTCCCCCTCCCCCAAAGGTAACATCGACATAAACCCCATCTCCGCGGATGTTCAGTCCTTCAAGACTTTCCTCCAATAAAGCCGGTATATGATAGGCGTGTTCCATGATTAACTCCCTGATCGGATTCCTCCCAAATATTTCTGCCATAAATCCCCGTATGTAGCCTTTGGTTTTGGTCCGATGTAAGCTTTATACGCCTCAATATCCCATAAACCAATGCAGGATCCCCTCCCTACAAAAACCACTTCCTTCGCGATATTCACTTCTTCCACAAAATCGTTCGGAAGATTCATCCTTCCGCTATCCGGAACGGGAATAATTTTGAAATTGCTGTAAAAAATATCCAGCAGGTAACGTTGTTCCCGGTCGTTCAGGTTTAATCCGCTTTTCACCGAGGCAAGATGTTTTTCCCAGTTTTCAAGCGGATAAATATTCAGGCACTTTACATGCGGATCCACCTCGACAGCCAGTTGGCCACCAGGAATTCTGCCCCCCATCAGGTTTTTGAAATCGGCAGGCAGGACAACTCTTCCTTTTTCGTCGATCTTCGCTTCTTTTTTTGCAGAAAAATCCATTTGTAATTTGCCTGTTTTCAATTGTAAAAGTAGTGAAATCTTTTTCATTTTTATCCACTTTAAGTCACTTTCAGGCACTTTTCTCCACCTTGCATGTGAACAAAGTGTTCATAACTTGTTCATAACCCATCTTTCAATGTTGAAAACTAATAAGTAAATTTCTAATAAACAATTTTCTATGAATAAATCCAAAAAATCCAAAAAAGAGTTAGTAACTCATCTTCCTGGTATCGGGAAGGAAGAACATTTCAGGGAACGCTATTGATTCAGGATAATTTTCCTAATTTTCGGGACAAAAACATCATCATGTCAGAGGAGTTTTCAACGAAAATAAAACCGATCGACATCCGAGCGCTTTTTGTGGAAAAGAATCCACAGCTTGCCCGGTTTATCCCCGGCTTTGTTTATCGGTACATCACCCGCATCATGCATATTCCTGAGGTCAACGAGATCATGGACAAGTACGGGGCGATGCCGGGCATCGACTTTGTTCATCACGTGGTGAAGCATTTTAATGTCACCCAAAAAGTGGTCGGACTGGAGAATATCCCGTCAAAGGGACGGTTTATATTTGCATCCAATCATCCGCTCGGAGGTTTCGATTCACTTTTGCTGATGAGTAACGTTTACAAAAAGATGGGTGAACTGCGGTTTCTTGTCAACGATGTCCTGATGAAAATTACGCCGCTTCAGGATGTGTTTGTGCCGATCAATAAGCATGGGGCCAACAGTCGCGTCGCCGCACAATATCTCGAAGAACAGTACCAATCGGATGTGCAGATACTGGTTTTCCCGTCGGGACTTGCGTCACGGAAAATTCACGGGAAGGTCAGGGACACGGAATGGAAAAAACATTTTATCCAGAAAGCCGTTGAATACGAAAGGGATGTCATCCCGGTTCATGTGAGCGGAAGAAATTCGAATTTCTTTTACACCATCGCGAACCTGAGAAAAATTCTGGGAATCAAGTGGAATCTGGAGACGTTTTTCCTGGCCGATGAAACATTCAGCCATAAGCACAGGGAGTTTACCCTTACTTTTGGGAAGCCGGTTTCCTACAAGCGGTTTGACAAAAGCCGCTCGCAGAAAGAATGGGCCGGGGAAATGAGGCGCATCGTCTATACACTCCCATATTATAAAACAGGGAAACCCGATTCTTAATATTTTTTTTTAGTTTTGTACCTCATTATTAAGAATGCCCAAATGAAGGATATTGCTGCACCAGTAGCTAAGGAAGCAATCATGATGGAATTAACTCCTGATAAGCTACTCAGGAGAACGAACAAGGGAGACAATGAAATTTTCGTGGTCACTTACCATGACTCACCCAATACCATGCATGAAATCGGCCGTCTCAGGGAAATCACCTTTCGTGACGCAGGCGGCGGAACAGGAAAAGACCTGGATATCGATCAATACGATATCAACGAGAATCCCTACAGACAATTGATTGTGTGGGACCCGGATGCGCGGGAAATCCTCGGAGGATACCGTTATATATTAGGGAAAGGGCTTCGGGAGGATGAAAACGGGGATGTTCAGTTGGCAACCGCGCGGTTATTTCATTTTTCAGAAGAATTTAAGAAAAAATACCTGCCTTTTACGCTGGAACTGGGAAGATCCTTCGTCCAGCCTGAATATCAATCGAGCAAAGCCGGGGCCAAAGCGCTGTTCGCGCTCGACAACCTGTGGGACGGGCTGGGAGCGCTTACGGTCGACCATCCCGAAATCAAGTATTTTTTCGGAAAAGTCACCATGTATACCCATTTCAACGTGGAGGCCCGGAATCTGATCCTCTACTTTTTTCAGAAATATTTTCGTGACACGGAAAACCTGGTTTATCCCAAGAAGCCGATGGCGCTGAATCTGGATACAGAAGCCCTGGAGAAAGTGTTTAACGGGGGTTCCTACAAGGAAGATTACCGGATATTAACACAGCAGGTCCGTGAGTACGGAGAAAACATTCCGCCGCTGATCAACGCGTACATGAATCTGAGCCCGTCCATGAAAACGTTTGGGACGGTGTTAAACGATCGTTTCGGGGAAGTGGAAGAAACAGGGATCATCGTGACCATCCGGGATATTTATGAGGCGAAGAAGGATCGCCACATTGAGACGTATATTAAAGGAAAAGACAGCATCAACAACGCCTTCCCTGAAATCAAATAGGGACGATGCGGCTAATATGCCCTGTCTTCAACGCCTTCCACATAGTTAATGAACGCCGTGTTGACGACTTTATTCCCTCCCGGGGTGGGATAATCACCGGTAAAATACCAGTCGCCGGTATCACGAGGACAGGCTTTATGCAGGTTTTCGATGGATTGATAGACGATCTCAATCATCGCGGAACATCCTTCCGGTTTCAGCAATTCCGCGATTTTTGAAGCGATCTGTTCGGGTGTAAACGGTTTGTAAATCTCTTTCACGTAATTCACGATTTCTTCCTTTGGCAGGTTTTGCTGGGCTTTGCATTTTTGATACACCGCATCGATCACCTGTTGCCCTCCCTGGCTTTTCAGCAGCCCGACCGCAGCATTGAAAGCGATGAATTTACTCAACACAGCCATGTCAATGCCGTAACAATCCGGATAACGGATCTGTGGCGCTGAAGAAACCACGATAATTTTCTTTGGTTTCAGCCGGTCCAGGATCTTCAGGATACTCTTTTTCAGGGTGGTGCCGCGAACAATCGAATCGTCGATGATCACAAGGGTGTCTTCGTTTTCCCGGATCACCCCGTATGTGACATCATACACGTGTGCCACCAGGTCTTCCCGGCTGGCATCGTCAGAAATGAAGGTGCGCAGCTTCACGTCTTTGATGGCAATTTTTTCCACCCTGGGTTCCAGTGAAATGATCTCTTCCAGTTCCTGTTCGGGCATGTTCCCGTTTTCGGACCTGATCCGGTCCTTCTTCCACGCCAGCAGATGACCGCGAATCCCCTGCATTAAACCGTAGAACGCGGTTTCGGAAGTGTTCGGAATATAGGAGAAAACCGTGTTGATCATGTCGTAGTTCACCGATTTGAGGATAGCCGGCGCCAGCAACCGGCCCAGTTCCTTCCGTTCCTCGTAGATATCCTTGTCGCTGCCCCGCGAAAAATAAATTCGTTCGAACGAGCACGACTTCCGTTGATGAGGCACTCTCACCATTTGCGTCAAAACGTCCCCGTTCTTTTTGATAATCAGCGCTTCACCCGGATTAATCTCGCACACCTGGTCTCCCCTGACGTCCATGACTGTCTGGATAACAGGACGTTCCGAAGCGACGACCACGATCTCATCGTCTGTATAATAATGCGCCGGACGGATTCCCCAGGGGTCACGCACCACAAAAGCATCGCCGTGTCCGATCAGTCCGGCGATCGTATACCCTCCGTCCCAGTCCTTACTGGCGTTTTCCAGAATACTCTGGATATCCAGGTCCCTTTCAATCAGCGGCGAGATTTCCCGGTTGGTATATCCCTCGTTTTTATACTGCCGGAACCGGAACTGATTTTCTTCATCCAGGAAGTGCCCTACTTTCTCCAGAATGGTTACCGTGTCGGTATAGTTTTTCGGATGTTGTCCCAGGTCAATCAATTTCTGAAACAACTCGTCGGTATTGGTCAGGTTAAAATTGCCGGCCAGAACCAGTGTCCTTGATTTCCAGTTATTTTGTCGCATCACGGGATGAACAAAATCGATGCTGTTTCTGCCAAAGGTCCCGTAGCGAAGATGTCCGAGATACAGTTCCCCGGCATACGGGAGGTTTTCAGACACCCAGGAAACATCACAGACGTCACGGCCTGCCTTGATGGCCTTTTTCAGGCTTTTGCCAACCTTGTCGAAAACATCCTTAATCGGATTCTGGTCAACCGACCTGTCCCGGTTAATATATTCCTGTCCCGGCTTCAGTTTCAGCTTGACACACACAACCCCGGCGCCATCTTGCCCCCTGTTGTGTTGTTTCTCCATTAAAAGGTATAGTTTGTTGATCCCGTATTGCCAGGTCCCGTATTTCTCCTGATAATACTCCAAAGGTTTTCTCAGTCTGATCAGCGCAATTCCACACTCATGTTTGATTGACTCACTCATTGCTCTTCCTGTCGCTATATAATTTTGGAAATTGAATCATGTCGGGAACGATAAAAGCGTTGGGATAATGCCCGCTGATTCTCCCCTTCAGTTTCAAGGCTTCACTTCTTGTCCGGCAATCGCCCACGCGGACTTTAAAATTCGGACTTTGAAAAGACATGTAAGCGGTTTCCCCGGGAAAATTCTTAAGAAACTCGGTCTTCTTTCTCATCGCTTCTTCCCGGGACCTGCTTCCGGAACTGAAAAAGATCTCCACGCGGTATCCTTCGGTTCCTTCCTTCCTTTTGTTTTGCTCAATGTGGTTCTGCAACAAGGTTCCAATACGGGAATCCTGCTGAATGTCGATCTGCTGAAGAATGGCCGCAGGCTTGTTTTTCGGATGGAAAGGTTCATAAAGTGACACCTGGGCAGACGCGCTCAGACAAAGAAGGAGCCATGCAATTCCGGCAATCGAAAGCTTCATAAAATATCCTTTGAGAGTGCAAATATAATGCAAATGATTGAATAC
>CAZANK010000039.1:0-13867 GCA_964486235.1 uncultured Prolixibacteraceae bacterium
CAATCTACGATGTCGGCAGCCGGAGCATTTCTTTTTAACCCAATGACCATTATCCTGGCCTTGTCCGGATTGATCTGTTGCGTGATCAGTCTGTACCTGTACCAGTTTAGAGGATCACCGGGAACCCGTTATCTTTCGTTGATGGAGGCGGCAAATGCCATCTGGGCAATATGCTATGGCCTGGAGTACTCGTCCATCGACCTATCAATGAGGTTGTTGTGGTCAAAGCTCTCCTATTTCGGCATCATTTTCACCACCCTTCACTTTTACTTATTCTCTTTAGGCTTCGTGTACAGGGATAAGCCTGTCTCACCCAGGTTGAAAAGGACATTGATCATCCTGTCCTTCATCCCCATCCTTGGCGTATTGACAAACGACTACCACCATCTTCACTGGATATCAGCCCGTATCGATCAAAAGAACAGCACGACGATTTACCATTATGGCCCTTTTTTCTGGCTAACCTTTCTTTACACGTACGGCCTGATCGTGCTGGGGATCACCAATCTGATGAAACTCATCCATGAAGGGGCAGAAAAAATTCACGCGCCGGTTTGGCTCATCGTGATGGCCTCGCTCATTCCGATTACCGGAAATTTCCTGTATGTTTTTAAGGTCAACCCCATCCCTGGCTTTGACTGGACACCGGTTTGCTTTCTCCTTTCAGGCATTATCCTCGCGTCCATCAATATTCGCTATAACACCTTTAGCCTGGTGCCGCTTGCCAGGGAAAAGCTGATTGAAATCTGGGAAGACGGGCTGCTGGTTATTGACCAAAAACTGCGGATCGCCGACTTTAACCAGTCCATGCTGAAGCTGGCCGGGAAAACATCAAAGGAACTATTGGGAAAGGATATGTCGCGGGTTTTTCCCAAAAGAAAAGCGCTGCTTGAAAACATCATGCGTTTCCACACAACCGGGCAGCAAGAATTCACCACCACGGTAAACCAGGAAGAGAAATGCCTCGAGATCAGAAGCACCCCTTTGATGGACAAGAAACACGTACCATGGGGGACCTTACTTGTTTTCAGGGATATCACGAGACGAAAAAAAAATGAAGAAGCCATTGTCCGGGCCAATGATCATCTCCTGAAAGAGATTTCTGAAAAAGAAAAGCTGATCGACGATTTGAACGCGTTTGCCCATACCGTCGCCCATGACCTGCGCGACTCGATCGGCGCCATCGTCTCTTTGGCCGATCTTATCCAGCTTGATCTGAATGAGGGTAATTGCCGCGCAGCCCTCGAAAACAACGAAATTGTCCGTCGCTCGGCCTGGAAAACGCTCCATATCATCCGGGAGCTATTGACCCTGTCGACCATCAGGCAAGGGGATGTTGTGCCCGAGGACGTCGATATGGGGAAAGTGGTCGCTGAAAGTGAAAAAAGGCTGAAGGAAATCATTGACCAGACCCGGGCAACGATTATCAAACCAGACAAATGGCCTGTCGTCAAGGCAAATCCGGCTTGGCTCGAAGAAGTTTGGGTGAACTACCTGGGAAATGCCATCAAATACGGTGGAATCCCTCCTATCGTGGAACTTGGCGCAGAACAGCTTTACGGTGAAAACAAAGTGAAATTCTGGATCAAAGACAACGGGAAAGGCATCGCCCCCCGGGATCAAAAAAAACTTTTTAAGCCGTTCACAAGACTGGAAACAACCCGGGCACAGGGAACCGGGCTGGGATTATCAATCGCCAAAAGGATCATTGACAAGCTGGGTGGGGAGGTTGGTGTTTTCAGCAACGCCATCCCCGGTGAAGGATGCCTGTTTTATTTTATCCTCCCCTGTCATTGACCTCATTCCTTTCCGGATTTCCCCCTTTTAAAATCAGGGTTCAACAACCTCCTGAACAACGGCCTTTCCGGCAGCAACCTCCATCCGTCTTGCCCGGTAAAGGAAGAACCAGGCAGCTACACCGATGGAAATCAGGATACCCAGCGGATAACCAATGTTGCGGGCGAGGGCCAAACCCTCGGGTGCCACCAGAATGTACGTCGACGTGACAGCCGTCATGAATGTGGCCGGGATAGCCGTAATCCAGACCGGCTTATTTCTTTGTGCCAGGTACACGGAGATCGTCCAGAGAAAGACCATTCCCAGCGTCTGGTTCGCCCAGGCAAAATAACGCCAGATGACTGCAAAGTTGATTTGGGTAAGCAGAAAGCCGACCGCAAACAACGGGACACTAACCATCAACCGGTTCTTGATCGGCCCTTGCTTAAAATTCAAAAAGTCGGCAACGATCAACCGGGCGCTCCGGAAAGCCGTATCACCGGTGGTAATGGGGGCGGCAACGACTCCGAGCAACGCCAGTATCCCGCCAAAGCCGCCCAGTAATTTATGACAAATATCACTGACGATAACAGCGGCATTCCCCCCCTGCTGGATCATGGTTTCATTAAGTCCGCTGATACCGCCATAAACGGTCATGCCCACCGATGCCCAGATAATGGCAACCACGGCTTCGGTAATCATAGCCCCGTAAAAGACGCGCCTGCTCAGCTTCTCGTTGGTAATACACCTCGCCATCAACGGCGACTGGGTGGAATGGAAACCGGATATCGCGCCACAGGCGATCGTGATGAACAGCATCGGAAAAATCGGGAATTTTTCCGGCTGATGATGAAAGTTTCTCAATGACGAAAATGTCAGTTCGGGAATGTCATAGCCATTCACAAACATGGATATGATCAATCCGACAGCCATAAATAATAAAGTGAAGCCAAAGACCGGATAAATTTTTCCGATAATTTTGTCAATGGGCAACATGGTTGCCACCACATAGTAAGCAAACACGGCCAGCACCCAAAACACCGAACTGCCAAAACCGTCTGTCATGTTTCCAAGAATATTGGCAGGGCCGGTAATAAAAACAGCGCCTACCAGGACCATCAGGATGACCGTGAACCCACGCATGACCTGCTTGGCTGCCGGGCCCAGGTATATTCCCATGATTTCAGTCACGCTCAACCCTCTGTGATGAATGGACAGCACTCCTGAAAAATAGTCATGTGTTGCCCCTGCAAAAACAGCTCCCAGGACAATCCACAGATAAGCAACCGGTCCCCACATCGCCCCGGCCAGGGCCCCGAAAATCGGACCAAGTCCGGCGATATTCAAAAACTGGATCAGGAAAACCCGCCACCAGGGCATGGGAATATAATCCACGCCATCCTGCATGGTATAGGCAGGAGTAACCCGTTTACCATCCAAACCTGCAAACCGTTCAATGAACCGGGAATAATAAAGATATCCCAACAACAAAGCACCCAGGCTAATAATCAGTGTAAACATCTGCTCGTATTTTTTTCAAAAGTACCCAAAGATAGTCATTTTTCTCTCCGCGTTTCCGGTTTCAAATAATTTTCCGAAGTTTGCATAAAGATGCAGAACGAACTCTACGCCGATGTGCTGTTGCCCCTGCCGCTCCGTGACCGGTTCACGTACAGGGTGCCTCCCGCATTCCAGCCGGAAATCAAGGCCGGGGTCAGGGTAATTGTCCAGTTTGGTCCCCGAAAGTTCTTTTCGGCGCTGGTTTATCGTTTGCACGAGGATTTGCCGGAAGGTTCATTTGACCTGAAGGACATCGATGCCATCCTGGACCGGGAACCGGTGGTCAATTCCGCACAACTTCTCCTTTGGGAATGGGTGGTTCATTACTACTGCTGCACGTGGGGTGAAGTCTATAAAGCGGCCCTGCCTTCCGCACTTAAACTTGAAAGCCAGACGAAAGTCAGGGTTAACCCTCGTTTTGACATCCCGGTCGACCTGTCGCCGGATGAAGGACTGATCCTTCAAAAACTACAGGAACATCGGCAAATCAACATCCGGGAGATCAACCGGCTGATGGGGAAAAAGCCGGCCTATGCCACCCTGAAGATCCTGCTTGAAAAGAATGCCGTGCTGATTGAAGAAAAACTGGAAGAAAGCTACCGGCCCAAAACTGCGCCTTTTGTGTCCCTTCATGCCAATACACTCACAGAACAACAACTGGATCAAGCCCTTGGACGTCTTCAAAAGGCAAAAAAACAACGCGATCTTTTCGAATTTTTTCTTTCCGGGACCATTTATCATCCCGAAAAAAAAACAAGTATCGGGAAAAAACAGTTGCTGCAACAAAGCGGCGCTTCTGAAAACACACTGAGAAGCCTGACCGATAAACAAATCCTCCGCACGGAAGAAATCGTCGTTGACCGCCTAGACTTCTCCCACACGCGGGACAAGATGATTTTTGAGCTGAACGACGCCCAGCAAAAAGCCTTTGAACAGTTGAAACAAACGGAGCAGACAAAACCGGTCCTGCTGCATGGCGTGACCTCGAGCGGGAAAACAGAGATTTACATCAAACTCATTGAGGAACAGCTTGCACAGGGAAAACAGGTGCTGTACCTCGTCCCGGAGATCGGGCTTACTGCCCAGTTGATTAACCGGTTGAAAAGAGCGTTCGGAGACCAGGCAGGAATTTACCATTCGAAGTTCAATGATGCCGAGCGGGTGGAAATCTGGTTCCATGTTTTAAATGAATCGCAGAAAAACTACCAGGTTATCTTGGGCACACGTTCTGCGGTTTTTCTTCCTTTCCGAAGACTGGGACTTATCATCGTGGACGAGGAACATGAAACCAGTTACAAACAGTTCGATCCCGCACCCAGGTATCACGCCCGCGACGTGGCGATCGTCCTGGCGCAGATTCATCAGGTGCCGGTTGTTCTTGGCACTGCCACGCCTTCGTTTGAAAGCTATTTCAATGCCAGGACCGGCAAATACGCACTGGTCGAACTGAATGAACGCTATCAGAGCATCGGCCTGCCCGGGATCGTCATCGTCGACATCCGCGAGGCCACTCGCCGGAAGAAGATGAGGTCCATGCTCACTCCCGAACTGTACGATGAAATTGCAAGTGCGCTGTCCCGGGAAGAACAGGTGATCCTTTTTCAAAACCGGCGGGGTTTCGCGCCTTATCTGCAATGCGCTTCATGCGGGTGGATCCCCAAATGCAAACATTGCGACGTGAGCCTTACCTACCACAAACACCTTTCCGCGTTAACCTGTCATTATTGCGGGTATACCGAGTCGCTGCCCGGCTTGTGCAGGGAATGCCGTTCAGACCAAATCCGCGCAAAGGGTTTCGGCACCGAGAAGATCGAAGAAGACCTTCACATCCTGTTTCCCGGAGCCCGCGTCGCGCGAATGGATATGGACACGACCCGGGCAAAAAACGGATTTGAGAAACTGATATACCAGTTCGAAAACAGGCAGATCGATATCCTGGCAGGAACTCAAATGGTCACGAAAGGACTTGATTTTGATCATGTCAGCGTGGTCGGAATACTGGACGCGGATCAGTTGTTGAATTACCCCGACTTCCGCTCCTTTGAACGCGCATTCCAACTGATCGCCCAGGTAAGTGGTCGCGCCGGACGAAAAAACAAACAGGGGAAGGTCATCATTCAAACCTCACAACCCAATCACCCGGTGTTGATGAAGATCACAAACAATGATTATCAGCAATTCTTCAACGATCAGATGAAGGAGCGCAGGCTCTTCAGGTATCCCCCGGGTTACAGGCTCATCCGGCTTGTTCTGAAACACCAGGATCGCGAACGCCTCGACCAGAGCGCCAACAACCTGGCCTCCGCGCTACGCAAACTTTTTAATAAAAATGTGCTGGGGCCGGAGTATCCGGTCGTAAGCCGCGTCCAAAACCTGTACCAGAAGGAGATTTGGATCAAGCTGGAGCGAAACAGCAAGCTGGCTCAAAACAAGGCGCAAATCATGGAAGCCATCCTGCAGGTCAAGTCGCTTCCCCAATCCGGTGGTTTGGTGATCTACCCGGATGTGGATCCGATGTAGTCGGGGCGTTGCCCCGGTTCTTCTTCCGGTGCCCGGTTTCCCGTTTCTGTTTTTCGTCTTTTGTACTTTTTAACTTTCCCCTTAAGTCATTCCCTGCTAATTTTTACTACTTTTGGACGCAAAATAGCTTAACTTTGAAACACAGCAAAAATCACGATTAGCCACATGGGAAAAGTTATTGCACTTGCGAATCAAAAAGGTGGAGTGGGAAAAACGACGACGGCCATTAACCTGGCCGCGAGCCTGGCCGTACTGGAAAGAAAAGTGTTGATCATTGACGCTGATCCGCAAGCCAATGCCACTTCCGGGATCGGGTTTGATGTGCGGAATGTCAAAACCAGTATTTATGAATGCATTGTCGATGATCTCGATCCGCGCAAAATTATCCTTCAATCGGAAATCGCGGGCCTGGATATCATCCCCTCGCACATAGACCTGGTAGGTGCTGAAATCGAGATGCTTAATCTTCCAAACCGGGAAAAAGTGTTGTCGGTTGTCATTGAAAAAATCAGGGACGATTATGATTTCATCCTGATCGATTGTTCCCCTTCGCTGGGACTCATTACCGTGAATGCCCTGACAGCCGCCGATTCCATTGTCATCCCTGTACAATGTGAATATTTTGCACTGGAGGGACTTGGAAAATTGCTGAACACGATTAAGATCATTCAAACCCGGTTAAACCCAGACCTGCAAATCGAAGGGTTTTTGCTGACCATGTACGACTCGCGGCTCAATCTTTCAAACCAGGTCCTCGAAGAAGTCAGGACGCACTTTGGCGACATGGTGTTTGAAACCCTGATCACCAGGAATATCAAGCTAAGTGAAGCACCCAGCTACGGATTGCCGGCCCTGCTTTATGATGCCGGCTCGAAGGGGGCCGCCAGCTATATGGATCTGGCACGTGAGGTTTTGCAGAAGAACGATTTGACCAGGATCAAGAATTCAGAAAAAATAATTGAGTAAACTATTCCACAGATTATGGCTAAAAGGAATGCATTAGGCAGAGGTTTGGGCGCGTTGATCGATGATGCAGATACCGACAGGGGACATAGTTCATCCATCAATGATATCCCCATTGAAAACATTGAGGCCAATCCCTTTCAACCACGCACGAATTTTGATGAGGCTGCCTTAAATGAACTTGCCGCTTCCATCAGGGAAATTGGCATCATACAACCGATTACCCTCAGAAAAACAGACGAAAAAAGATATCAGATCATTGCCGGTGAGCGCCGTTACAGAGCTTCCAAGATTGCGGGATTAAAGACAATCCCGGCTTACGTCAGGTTAGCGGAAGATGCCGGTATGCTGGAAATGGCCCTTATCGAAAACATTCAGCGGGAAGACCTGGATGCCATCGAAGTGGCGCTTTCTTACCAACGGCTGATCGAGGAATGCCGGCTGACCCAGGAGACCCTGAGCGAGCGTGTTGGAAAAAAGCGCTCAACGATTGCCAATTACCTGCGTTTACTGAAATTACCCACGATCATCCAGAAAGGGATCATTGACAAGGTTATTTCGATGGGACACGCGCGCGCGTTAATCAGCGTTCCGAATACGGAAGATCAGCTCGCCATTTACCATCAAATCCTCTCCGAAGATCTCTCGGTAAGGAAGGTGGAAGAAATGGCCAGAAAACTGGACCGCCAGGAAGATGAAGGCGAGGTCGTCCAAAAAGGGACTCCGGGAAAAAAAGGGGGATACCCTGCGGAATACGAAGAATTAAAAGTTCATCTGAGCCAGTTCTTTCAGGCAAAAGTCGATTTTTCCCTGAATCAGCAAGGAAAAGGAAAGATCATTATTCCGTTTGGTTCAGGCAAAGACCTGGAACGGATCGTGGGCATCCTGGATCAGTTAAATGGCTAGGGAACGTCAAAATACCAATGCCCTGACCGGTCTGAGAATGATCATCATGGCGATTCTGACCATCCTGCCGGGTGTTTACGTTTCTGCTCATATCCGTGCTGAAAAGGACACGGCGATCATGAGGGGTAGTCCGGTGAAAAGCACCATCGAAGGAGGGAGTCAGGCAACCCGGGACACCGTCGTCAGCGCGGTGAATGACACCGTGATCGCGCAAGCGCCGGTGAAACGGGAGCAGAAGGCGCACTCCCCCAGGAAAGCCACGATTTTTTCGGCGGTCCTGCCCGGATTGGGTCAGATTTACAACAGAAAATATTGGAAAGTCCCGCTGGTCTACATCGGGTTTGCCAGCCTGATTTATTCGATTGACTGGAATAATGACTATTACGTCCTCTACAAGCAGGCTTATGTCGATATTGTTGATGATAATCCAAACTCCAATTCTTTTAAAGAACTGGATATCGAAGGACATTGGGATTTTGACAATCCAAGCCAGGTTCAGCAGTTTACAACAAGGCTCGAAAGGGCCAAGGAAAGTTCCCGGCGTTATCGCGATCTTTGCATTGTTGGCGCGGCTGCTTTTTATGCCTTAAACATCATTGATGCAACCGTGGACGCGCACTTTTTTAATTTTGACATTGGCGACGATCTGACCATGAAATGGGTTCCCCAGCCCGTTTATGCGATGAATCAGCCGCTCATGGGATTTCATTGTGTAATCAGTTTTTAAATACAACGAGTAAATGAGAATGATTCAGCTTCTGACGTTTATCCTGATCAGCTTTACCGGAACTGTTTTTGCATCAACATTTGGCAAAGAATCAATCAAACGCCTGAAACGGATTGAAATTGTCGCACTGGATACCATCGGGTATGAGTCGGTCTATGTGAACCCTGATGAAAATCTAAATGACTTGTTCGCGGAGCAGATCGACAGCATGTTCCAGTCATGGTACATCCAGAACACCTATTCGCTGGATTCGCTTGAGAACGAGCGGGCTGAGTCTGAAGTGATTTCACTTCCCGATTCCATCTATATTCAGCGGTTACAATCAATCGAATCGTTTGTGGATCTGTCTTTCAACCAAACCGTTAAAAATTTCATTGAGCTTTATACCCAGCGAAAGCGGAGTCTGACCGAGTTTATCCTGGGTATGTCGGCCTGTTATTTCCCAATGATTGAAGAGCAGCTCGACAAGTACAATCTGCCGATGGAGTTGAAGTACCTCCCGATCATTGAGTCCGCGCTTAATCCGAATGCGCGTTCCAGGGCCAACGCCGTGGGATTGTGGCAGTTTATGTATGGCACCGGAAAAATCTATAAGCTTGAGATCGGCACATTTTTGGATGAGCGGCGGGATCCGGTCAAGTCGACCGAAGCAGCAGCCAAGTACCTCAGTGACCTCTATAAAATCTACAAAAACTGGCACCTGGTTATCGCGGCCTACAATTGCGGACCCGGAAACGTCAATAAGGCGATACGCCGTGCAGGCGGAACCCGCGACTACTGGACCATTTACTACAAGCTCCCGCGCGAAACCCGCGGCTACGTACCTGCCTTTATTGCAGCAGCTTACGTGATGAATCATTACCAAGAACATAACTTGTCCCCACGCTATCCCGATTTTTCCATCGTGACCGACACCCTTAATGTTCATGATTATCTGCATTTTAAGCAGGTTTCTGAAGTTTTAAGGATACCGGTTGAGGAACTCCAGGCCCTGAATCCGCAATACCGGATGGACATTGTTCCCGGCAAGGCTGATAAACCATACCCACTGCGGATTCCCATCGAACACGTGGGCCGTTTTATTGACCATGAAGAAGAAATTTTCGCGTATGAGCGGGGGAAAATATTCCCCAACAACGAGATACTCGTGCCAAAAGGTCAGAATTACTTCCATCCATCCGAAATACGGGGAAAAGAAAAAATCCTTTATACGGTAAAGTCGGGCGATACGCCAGGTTTCATTGCCCAATGGTTTCACATCCGGCTGAACGACCTTCGTTATTGGAACAACATCAACAGGAACATGATCCGTGTCGGTCAAAAACTGACCATCTACGTTCCCAAGGAGTATGCCAACCATTATTCAGCGATCAATTCCATGAATTTTGAACAAAAACAGGAACACGCCAAAACCAGGCCGGTCGCCAAAGCGGTCACGTCTTCCCGACCGTCGTCCGCGCAGGTTGAACATGATTCGGAGTATGTGTACTACACGGTCAGATCAGGTGATACCTTATGGTCAATCGCCCAACAGTTCCCCGGGGTGTCCAACAACGACATCATCAAGTTGAACAACATGACCAACGGCAACAAAATTAAGCCGGGACAGAAGTTGAAAATCCAGACAAAAACAAATTGACAGACAGGGAGGTATTCGCTCAGCAACGATCTGGACGTTGAAGCGCGTTGAAAGACGAATGGCTAAGCGAAGCGCTAAAAGCTGAAAAATGATGTACCGGAAAATACAGCGCGTGCAAAAAGTCTTAAATGACGCGGTTTCACACACGGAGAGGTTCAGTAAAGCAACGGGGATTGTATGCGCATCACGATGTCACTTATGCTGTTTGAAGAAAGATATCATGGCCAGTCCGCTTGAATTTCTCCCTTTTGCTTATTATTTATACAAAAAAGGGTTAGCCGAAACCTTTTACTGCCGGCTGGAAGAACTTCCCGCCAACAGTCTGTGCATCCTGTTTTCGGCGTTGGGTGACCGCCCGGGTGGTTGCACGGAATACGCCTACCGGGGATTGATCTGCAGGCTTTTCGGGTTCTCTTCAGGTACCGACAAATCGGGAAGGAAGAGGCTGATCACGTGTAAGGCGATCAAGGAGACCCCGGCTTACCAACAACTGAAACCCGGTCATCTGGCCAAATCGCCAACGTTTGCCGATTATCACATGCGCCTGGCTGCCATCGATCTCATTCTGGCTAACGAACAACTTCAAATCAATGAGGCAATCAAACGGGCCATCGAAATCGTCGTGACCCACTACCGTTACGCGAATAAACGATACCCGGCGTAATTCAGGGGAAACGGAAGCCTGTTTTTTCTTTTAACAAAACGGGAATATCAGACGGTTCACGGGCCACGGGGACATTGGCATTTTCAAATGCCCTGATCTTTTCTTCCGCGGTCCCCGAACCGCTTGAGATGATCGCTCCGGCATGACCCATTCGTTTCCCCGGCGGCGCAGTCTGTCCGGCAATAAATGCCACCACAGGTTTCGTCACATGTCGTAAAATATAGTCGGCTGCCTGTTCTTCCGCGTCTCCGCCAATTTCACCGATCAGCACAACCGCCTCGGTTTCAGGATCCTTCTCAAACATCTCCAAAAGTTCCAGATAATATAGCCCGGCAACCGGGTCTCCGCCTATCCCAATCACTGTACTCTGTCCCAATCCGCTCTTTGTAAGCATATTCACAACTTCATAGGTGAGTGTTCCGCTGCGCGACATCAGCCCAACGCTTCCCCGGTGAAAAATCATCCCCGGCAGGATGCCGACCAACGACTCTCCCGGAGTGATCAGGCCCGGGCAATTCGGTCCGATCAGGCGCGTGCCGTTTTGCCTCAGCAACGGGGTAATCCGGATCATATCCTGAACCGGCACTCCCTCCGAAATCGCCACCACCAGTTCAATGCCGGCATATGAAGCTTCCAGTATGGCATCGGCCGCAAACGGAGCGGGAACAAAAATCACGGACGTGTTCGCGTCGGTTATCGCCACCGCTTCTTCAACCGTGTCGAAAACAGGAATCCCCTGGATATTTTCCCCTCCCTTCCCCGGCGAGGTTCCGGCCACGACCCGCGTTCCGTAGCCGCTCATCCGCCCTGCATGAAACTGCCCGTCACGCCCGGTAATGCCCTGAACAACTAGTCTGGTATCATGATTAACAAGAATACTCATTCTGATTGATTATTGGTGATTGATTATTGATTATTGGGTATTGGATATTCACCTTCGACTCATCCCGATCGCTTTCTGCGCGGCCTCACTCATCGTACTCACCGTAGTCAGTCCTGTTTCTTTCAGCAATGCGATGCCTTCTTCCGCATTGGTTCCCGACAGCCGGACTACAATCGGGATGTCCGTTTTTATTGTTTTCAGCGCTTCCTTTAAGCCGCGCGCCACATCGTCGCCCCTCGTAATCCCGCCAAAAATATTGATCATCACGACCTGCACATTCTTGTCAGACAACAGGATATTCATGGCATCGACCACTTTCCGGGGATTTGAACTTCCGCCGATGTCCAGGAAGTTCGCGGGCGAGCCGCCGTAAAGCTTGATCATATCCATCGTGGCCATAGCCAAACCTGCCCCATTAACCATGCACCCGATATTCCCGTTGAGGCGGATGTAGGAAAGCCCCTTTTCACGGGCTTCGATCTCCTTTTGTTCATCTTCGTCCACTTCCCGCAAAGCCAGGATATCCGGCTGACGAAACAGGGCATTGTCATCGAAATTCATTTTGCCATCGATGGCCAGCAGTTCTCCGGATGGCGTAAGGACCAGGGGATTAATCTCGGCCAGCGTGGCATCTGTATCGACATAGACCCGGTATAACTTCTGAAAAACAGTTGCCGCTTTACGGGCAAGTTTCACTTCTTTGAACAGCTTCATCGCCAGGTTGCGGGCCTGAAAGTCGAGAAGACCCGTCAGCGGGTTTATGGAAAGCTTATAAATTTGATCGGGCGCATTTTTTGCCACCTCCTCGATTTCGACACCTCCTTCGGCGCTGACCATCAGCGTGACCGATTTCGTATTTCTGTCATTGACCAGTCCCACATAATACTCCTGTTCAATATCGACCGCATCGGCCACGATCACTTTTTCCACCTTGTAACCTTTCACCTCCATTCCAAAGATCTGTTCTGCTGCCTTCACCGCCTCTTCCGGCGTTCGGGCCAGCTTCACACCGCCGGCTTTCCCGCGTCCTCCGGTCAACACCTGGGCTTTGATCACAACCAACTGGCCCATGTTTTCCACGGCCTTTCTCACGTCGTCTACCGAATGGCAAAGCACGTGCCCGGGGACCGGCAGGCTGTATTTTCTGAAAATTTCCCTGGCTTGATATTCGTGTATCTTCATAATGATTGATTCGATGATTCCCTCACATTCGTGATTAACTGTCAAAAGTTACGAAAACTATTTCAAAAACATATTAACATGAAAGCATGGGAATTGTTTGAAGTTTTTCCATCTTCCCGGGAAGATAAGAACGATCTGTTTTTTCCGCTTTCGATCGTTCATTCCATTGATTTCCCTAAAAAATAGAGTAGTTTTGCACCTGTCGAAAAGTATACGTCTATGATAACCGATAAAGTTCAGAAACTGATCAGCCAGGAAGCGAATGCGATTGCCGGTATTCCGGTATCCGATCAATACGCCAGAGCCATCGAACTGATTGAAAAACGCGTGCACCGGATGTCAGGAAAACTGGTAGCCAGCGGGATGGGTAAAGCCGGGCAAATTGCTTTGAATATCGCCACAACATTCAGTTCGACGGGGACTCCTGCCATTTTTCTGCATCCAAGTGATGCCCAGCACGGAGACCTGGGGGTGCTCCAGCCCAACGACATCCTGTTGTTAATTTCCAATTCGGGGAAAACAAGGGAGATCCTGGAATTGGTGGCTTTGGCCGACAACCTCTACAAGGACCTTCCCATCATTGTCATCACGGGAGATCAGGACAGTGAGCTGGCGAAAATTGCCGACGTGACCTTATTCACAGGCAATCCTGCCGAAGTATGTATCCTTGGGCTCACTCCCAGCACCTCCACCACGACCATGACGGTGATCGGCGATGTGCTCGTGGTCCTGATGATGGAACGAATAGGATTTACCAGTGAAGACTATGCCAAACGTCATCACGGCGGATATCTTGGCGACAAGTCGCGCAACCAGGCCCGCCTCATCAAAGAGAAGATTCACGGCGGCCCGCTGTGTGCAAACCAAGACATAAGAGCCGAGGATGAAGAGGTTCAGCGATGACGTGATTTTCTTGTTCAGATTATTTCGTCGGACCTCCTCCAGCGCAAGCCCGTTTTTGCGAACGAAGTGAAGCAATCTGAATTGATCAAGCTTCATCGTACCTGCCGGCAATGACTTGTCTTAGGACTTCCCGGACTATGCTGT
>CAZANK010000040.1:0-13829 GCA_964486235.1 uncultured Prolixibacteraceae bacterium
TTCCGGCTTTACAACCACAGGCGCGTCGATCTTAAACGATATTGAGGCGCTGCCCCACGGTCTGTTGTTCTGGCGGAGCATGACGCAATGGCTTGGCGGCATGGGGATCATCGTCCTGTCGCTGGCCGTTTTACCGGTATTCGGGATCGGCGGGATGCAGCTTTTTGCCGCGGAAGTCCCGGGGCCTGTCACCGATAAACTCAACCCCAAAATCAGTCAGACGGCAAAAAACCTGTGGGCCATTTATATCCTGTTCACGGCCATGGAAACGATCCTCCTTTGGGCAGGCGGCATGGACCTCTTTGATGCCGTGAACCATTCTTTCACCACGATGGCTACCGGCGGGTATTCGACCAAACAGGCCTCGGTGGCTTATTGGGATTCGCCTTACATCCACTATGTCATCACCTTGTTCATGTTCATCGCCGGGGCGAACTTCACGCTGACCTACAGTGCCCTGACAGGGAAATTTGAACGTGTGTACAAAGACGAAGAGTTTAAATATTACGTGCTGTTTGCCGCAGTCTTCACCGTCGTGATCTTCGGCGGCTTGCTGACCACCACCGAACTGCAGGCGGAACATGCCTTGCGGGATGCCTTATTCCAGGTGGTCTCCGTGATGACAACGACAGGCTATGCGACCACCGACTACATGGTCTGGACACCCATTCTGACTTACGTCCTTTTTGCCTTATTCTTTTTCGGTGGGTGCGCAGGCTCCACGGGTGGTGGTATCAAAATTATGCGCATCGTGGTGCTTCTGAAAAACAGCTACTATGAACTACGCCGCATTTTGCATTCCAGCGCGGTCATCCCGGTCCGGCTGAATCGTCGCGCCGTATCAGACCAGATCATCACCAACGTGCTCGCTTTTTTCATGATCTATCTCCTGATCTTCTTCATCAGCTCCATCGCGTTAACGATTGTCGAACCCGTTCTGGAATCAGCGATGGGGGCGGTAGCCACCAGCCTCGGAAATATTGGCCCCGGACTTGGGGACTTTGGCCCCGCGTTTAACTTTTATGAACTCCATCCCGCCGGAAAGTGGCTGCTGGCATTCCTGATGCTGCTGGGCCGTCTGGAACTGTTCACCGTGCTGGTGTTGTTCGCTCCCGCGTTCTGGAAAAAATAGCCATCGACACCAAAAAAAATGGTTTTACAGCGTTATTTCGCCTTTTCCATGACGGACGATCACCGGAACATCGCCCGTACAGTCGACCACGGTCGAGGGCGTATTCCCCCCAAATCCACCGTCAATAACCAGATCGACCAGATCTCTGAATTTCTCATGGATCAGTTCCGGATCCGTCGTGTAGTCTATGATCTCATCTTCATCGTGCACGGAGGTCGATAAAATCGGATTCCCCAGTTCCCGAACAATCTCCAGAATGATCTTATGATCAGGGACACGAATCCCGACAGTTTTCTTCTTCCCCTTAAAATAACGGGGAACCTGGTTGTTGGCATTCAGGATAAACGTATAGGGTCCCGGCAGGTAATATTTCATCAGCTTAAACAGGTGGTTCGGAATGGGGCGGCAGTAATCGGACAAATGGCTCAAATCGCTGCATATAAACGAAAAATTAGATTTTTCGAGCACGGTTTTTTTTATTCGCGCCACCTTTTCAACGGCCTTCAACTGGGTGATATCGCAACCAATCCCGTAGACCGTGTCGGTGGGATAAACGATCACGCCGCCGTCCTGCAGGACATCAACGACTTTCCGGACTGCTTTCGGACTTGGATTTTCCTCATAAATCTTAATCAACATTGCTCTTCATTTAAGGGAATTAAAAGTAGCACATTTTTGCCGATGCTTCAAATAAAATGGCGAAATTCACGTCCATGAACAAGCTCCTGCAACGCGAACGAATGACCACGGAAGACGGTTCACATACCCTGTATGTGCCGGGTATGGTTTACAGGCCTGCCTTTTTTTGACCTGGTTTGTTTTGACGCCTTTGCCCCCGGCAAGCAGCCGGAGATGTGGCAGGAACCGGCTTTATAAAAAAAGAGATGTTATTTGGAGAGAAAACGGATTCCTTTCACGCGGTTAAAAAAATTCCCCTATCTTCGTAGCTTTTATGTCGAATGGTTGAATAAATTGAATTTGTATAATTTTATAAAGGAAAAATGAATCTGAAATCTTTAAGTATTATTTTAGCTGTTTCGGCCGTTTTAGCAGCCTGTCAGTCAAACAACAGTTCAAAAACTGTCACCCTGACCAATGAAAACGACTCTGCCAGTTACGCATTAGGTGTGCTGATTGGCCAAAATAACAAGCAAAACCTGGATGCCTCGCCCGGCACAAAAGACCTCAACGTGGAGATCCTCATCAATGCCTTCGAGAAACAGATGAGAGGCGAAGAATCTCAAATGGATGCGGCACAGTCCAACGCCCTGATCCAAAGCTTTTTTGAAAAGGTATCAACCCGGGAAGCAACTAAGAATTCGGAAGAAGGGAAAGCGTTCCTGGAAACGAACAAAGCAAGAGAAGGCGTGACGACCACGGCAAGCGGTCTTCAGTACGAAATCCTTAAAGCAGGCGACGGCGAAAAGCCGGCAGCCGACCAGAGCGTCAAATGCCACTACCATGGAACCCTGATCGACGGGACTGTTTTTGACAGCTCGGTCGACCGTGGTGAACCCGCGACGTTCAACGTGGGACAGGTGATCCCCGGATGGACGGAAGCCTTGCAACTGATGCCCGTCGGATCGAAATGGAAATTATTCATTCCCGGAGAACTGGCATACGGGGAAAGAGGCGCCGGAAAGGATATCGGGCCGAATGAAACACTCATCTTCGAAGTTGAACTGCTGGAAATCGTCAAATAAGATTCTCTGCTCAGAAAATGAATTATCCCCCGGTATTTTTGCCGGGGGTATTTTTTTATCCGTATTTTTGGAATTCAGGAATCTGAAAAACTATACCGATGGAAATAAAAGGAAAAATCAACCGGATTTTGCAGCCTGCTTCAGGGATCAGCAAAAGCGGGAATGAATGGAAAAAACAGGAGTTTGTCATTGAAACATCCGACGATCAGTTTCCCAAACAAATCTGTTTTGCCTTGTTCAATGATAAATTAAGTCTTCTGGATGGATTGCAGCCCGGCCAGGAGGTGAACGTATCATTCTCGGTCGAATCGCGCGAGTTTAACGGGAAGTGGTACCATAATATCAATGCCTGGAAAATCGACAGGGTGAAGGCGCCCGATTTTTATCCTCCCGGGTATCTGCCCGGCGACGTTCCTCCCGAACCCATGGACAGCGGGAACGACTTGCCCTTTTAACACAGCCGGCAAGCGCAACGGGTTCCTGCGGATGGGATGTTCAAAGAATCATTCCGACACCAGGCACCCTCAATCGGCAGGACGATTCCGGCATAAAACCGGCAAAATCATTTCGGTACAAAGCAAAAAAAGCTGCTCCTGATGAGCAGCTTTTTTTCCAAGAAAAACGTTGCGGTGCGGACGGGACTCGAACCCGCGACCCTCGGCGTGACAGGCCGATATTCTAACCAACTGAACTACCGCACCCTGATGATCCTTCAAACATCGTCCGTTTACTTAAAAAACGTCATTCCCCGAATACTTTGTTTCACAAACACAGCGAACAACCGGAGCTATTCGCTGACTTAATCTTGCGGTGCGGACGGGACTCGAACCCGCGACCCTCGGCGTGACAGGCCGATATTCTAACCAACTGAACTACCGCACCGTTTTTTGCAGCCCTTCTGAAAAGGCTATTTTCAAAAAGCTTTGCAAAGTTAAATTTTCTTTTCATCCCTGCAATACCGATAGCCAAAAAAGTGGAAAATTCCGGCCTCCGGTTTCCGGTTTCCAACCCGCGGCTCACCGCTGACAACTTCTCAACTCAAAAGGTTTCCCGGTTCCAATTTCTCCTCTCCCTGCCAGCGGTAAGCAGTGAGCCTGCCTTTGCGGCTGACACAGGCGTCCAGGCAACACAAATTGCCGGAAATTATCATTGGGCCGTTTTTCATACAGTAATGCCCAAAAAAAACGATCGGAGCATCAGGAGGATAAGGCTTCCCGCCATTCGCCAATTCCGCAGGGATGGTATAGGCAGGCAGGCCAAAACGACTCTCGAACGATAAGCCTTTGAACGTCAATCCTTCCGGATTGACCCACCACTTTGAACGGAATGACCGGTGAGGTTGCCCTTTGGAATCAAAGACCAACAAATCCTTTGGAAGCTGAAAATCAACACCCTTGCAGGTCTCCCAAAAAGCATCTGCCACTGTCGAATTGTTCTTTCCAACAAGCTTCAGGAAGGAACGTTTTAGTTTTTGTCCGGCAAGGTTTTCTTTCAGCAATTGAATATTTTCATCACGCCAGCATGCATGAACGATTCTGATCTTCCCTAAATCCAGAAACATCGGCAATGTGCGCATCCATTTCAGATGACTTTCCCACTCGCCGACATGTCCCGAAAACTCCCTCAGCGTGGAATCCAGGTCCAGTCTCAAGCGTGACCACCTCTTGCTTAGGTGCTTTCCTTTCTTGTCCTGGATACTGTAATAGATCGCGTTGATTTCATGGTTTCCAAGAATCGTCATGGCCTGGTCATTTTCGACCATGCTGCGCACTAAATTAAGGGTCATCCGGGGTTTAGGGCCACGGTTAATCAGATCACCCACAAAAATCGCTTTTCGTTCCGGGTGCGAATAGACACCATTTTTCGCCGAATAGCCCATTTGCCTCAGTAAATCTCTCAACATATCGGCCTGTCCGTGGACGTCTCCTATAATATCGTACATAGAAAAATGCCTGGGTTTATCCCGGCAATTTATGACTTTTTTTGAAAAAAAAAGACTTTGCGCCGACTAAATTTCACGCTCGAGGAACGCACCAAGCTTCAAATACTTTTCATAAAGAACCTGGTATTTTTCGACGTTGGCCGGGATCGGCTGATATTCTGTTTCTATTCCGCCACCCATTTTCTCCTGCGCCTCCAGTGTCGTTCTGTAAATGCCTGCCACGACGGCTGCTGCCATGGCCGCTCCCAACGCGCAGGCTTGCTCGGATCGGGCTACCTTGATGGGCATGTTCATCACATCACTGACAATCTGCATGACGAACGGCGACTTTTTAGCGACTCCTCCCAGCGCAACGACGCCTTTTATCGGGATCCCTTCCCGGAGATACCTGTCGGCAATGGCTTTCGACCCAAAAGCAGTTGCTTCGACCAGCGCCCTGAAAATCAGCGGGGCGTTGGTACCAAGGCTTAGTCCGGCGATAGCCCCCCTCAGGTTTTGATTCGCATCGGGGGTGCGGCGCCCGTTCATCCAGTCAATGGCCAGGACACCACTTTCCGAAGCAGGCACTTTTGCGGCCGCGTTTGAGAGTTCGGCAATCATTTTGTCGCTCAATTCGTCAAGCAGCTTCTTTTTCAACGGTTTATCAAGCAGTGTGGACTGTGCGAGAATGTGTTCAGCCGGCCACATCAGTATTTTTTTGAACCAGGCATAGATGTCGCCAAAAGCCGATTGTCCGGCTTCCATTCCCAGCATACCGGGGATCACCGAGCCATCCACCTGGCCGCATATCCCGGCGATCAGCTTATCGCCGACCTCCTCCATCGGTGCAACAAGCATGTCACAGGTCGATGTTCCCATAACTTTGCTCATATAATAAGGTTTGATTTCTCCCCCAATCGCCCCGATGTGCGCATCAAAAGCACCAACGCCCACCGGGATACCGACAGGGAGGCCCAGCTTCTCCGCCCACTCTTTGGTCAGTTTCCCCGCGGCCACGTCACAGGTATACGTTTCCC
Organism: uncultured Prolixibacteraceae bacterium; assembly: GCA_964486235.1. Lineage (GTDB taxonomy): Bacteria > Bacteroidota > Bacteroidia > Bacteroidales > Prolixibacteraceae > JBCFBK01. The sequence continues at coordinate 5,794 of CAZANK010000040.1, forward strand.
TATACAAACGGTCACGCAAACCGCTCAAAACCGGATCGAGAAAGGTCAGGAACTCCTCCGAAGGCAGGCCGCCAAATTCCTCATGCCACATCGCCTTGTGCCCGGCGGCACAGCGGCTCCGCCTGATGAGTGCCGGACGCGCAGTTCCCGTCAGCAAAGCCGGTATCCAGTCGCAATGCTCCGCCCAACTGTATGCCGCGCGCAGCACACCCGGATCTTGTCTCGAAACATGAAGAACTTTCGACCAGAACCACTCCGACGAATAAATTCCGCCCTCATACTTTCTGAAGTCAACCGGCCATTTCATCGCCTTCTCGTTAATTTCATCGGCCTCTTTTACCGCGGTATGATCTTTCCACAGGATAAACATCGCGTTGGGATTCTCTTCAAATCCCGCGGTCAGCGACAGCGGAGTCCCATTTTCGTCAACCGCACAGGGCGTGGAGCCCGTCGTATCGACCGACAAACCCGCCACATTGGCCGCAACCTCGGCCGGGACCTGCTTCAACGCTTGTGTGATGGTATACTCCAGCCCCTCCAGATAGTCGGACGGATGCTGCCGAAACTGGTTTTTCGCAGGGTCACAGTAGAGCCCCTTTTTCCATCGCGGGTATTCAAATACCGCACTGGCCATTTCCCGGCCTGTTTCGGCACTGACAACCAGTGAACGGACGGAATCCGTTCCAAAATCCACTCCGATCGTGTATTTGGCATGTTTCATATTGATGAGTTTTTCGTTTGGTTTATCCTTGTCCATAATACGCATTCGGACCGTGTTTCCGGAGAAAATGTTTGTCCAGCAACGCACTGCTCATCCGGGCCCCCGGATTGAGAAGAACAGAACGAAAAGCCATTTTTGCCACTTCTTCCAGCACAACGGCATGATGTACCGCGTCGCGGACATCTTTTCCCCACGAAAACGGAGCGTGGTTGTTGACCAGTACCCCCGGGGTCCGGTCCGGGTTTAACCCCTTAAAACACTCCACGATTACCCGTCCGGTTTCATCTTCATATTCCCCGTTAATTTCCGCATCGGTCATCTTGCGTGTACACGGAATTTCGCCATGAAAATAATCAGCATGAGTGGTGCCCAGTGCAGGGATCGGCATTCCAGCCTGTGCCCAGCTTGTTGCCCACGCTGAATGGGTATGGACAATCCCGCCAATGTTCAGAAAATTCCTGTACAGCATCAGATGGGTAGGCGTGTCGGACGAAGGCTTGTACGGTCCTTCTGCAACCTGACCGTCCAAATCGACCACGACCATCTTGTCCGGACCCATCCGGTCGTAAGGAACCCCGCCCGGTTTAATGACGATCAGTCCTTTTTCCCGGTCAATGCCGCTGACATTTCCCCATGTGAACAGAACCAATCCGTATTTTACCAAATCCAGATTCGCACTGCAAACCTGATCTTTTAATCCTTCCAGCATGTCGACCTCCTTTTCTGTCATTTAGAACCCATTACCAAAAATAAACATAAAATGCGATCGTAAAGCTTAATATAATGATGGTATGGGCAATATCCCATTTACTCCAACTGGCACGCGTGGCCGCTTTTTGCACGGCCGTTGCGGAAGAAAATGTCAACCCTTCTGCCTGAGAAGCGGGAGTCGCAGAAGTAAAGCGGCTGACGAACATGATTACCAGCATGCTGAATGCCAGCATTCCCCCGCTGAAGAACAACCAGTTCACCTCATAAAACAAGGTATAGAACCAATGATTCACACCCTGTTCGGCGGCCCAAAGCCTGACATCTGCATAACCTGCCTGGCTGGCTATCGTGGAATAAAAGACTTTCGCCCCCAGACGGATAATACCAATGAAAAAGCCGGCAATCATCCCCCACATCCCTCCCTTGGGTGTTGGTCTGGCTGAGACTACTCCCAGAAGGAAGGCCGCCGCAATGCCTGGGGCAAGAACAGACTGGACATCCTGCAAATAATTGTATAACACGCTTCCGATACTTCGCATGACCGGGATCCAGAGAATCCCAAGGATGACCACAACCACTGTGGCAATCCGGCCTACCCGGACAAGTTTGGCCTCACTGGCTTCCGGCCTGAATTTTTTGTAAAAATCGATGGTAAATAACATGGAAGATGAATTAAACAGGGAAGCCAGTGAACTCATTAACGCCGCCAGGATGCCGCAAACGACAAGGCCTTTTATTCCGGCAGGCAGCAATGTGGACACCAGGGCCGGGAAAGCGGAATCGGAAGAGGAAAGCGTAAAAACTTCGCCACGAACGATCACTCCCTTTTGTGCCATGGCAAACGCGACCATCCCGGGGATCAGGAACAGAAAAACCGGGGTCAGCTTTAAATAGGCGCCAAAAATAGCCCCTCGCCTCGACTCAGTTTCATTTTTCCCGGAAAGAACGCGCTGCACGATATACTGGTCGGTACACCAGTACCAAAAACCAATGACGGCCGAGCCGACTAAAACGCCAAACCAGGGGAAATTGGCATCCCGGTTGCTGCGGACCAGGTTAAACATGGTATCACCCTGATCATTGACCTGTACGGCAGACGTCGCTGCGACAACTTCATCCCAGCCCCCGACTGCTTTCAATCCCAACACCAGGATGATGAGCGAACCCAACAACAGGATTGGCGTTTGCAATACGGAAGTGTACAACACCGACTTCATACCACCGATGACCGTATAGGCCGCCGTCAGCAAAACCAGTCCTATTGCTGATATCCAGAAGAAATCGATTCCCCCAATACGATCAATACCAAAGACTTCCTTAAACACCAGGCCGCCCGCATAGACCGTCACGGCTACTTTCGTGAGGACATAACTGATCAGTGAGATCAGCGAAAGGATGGTCCTGGATTCTTTGTTATAGCGCCTTTCAAGAAACTCGGGCATGGTCGAAACCATGCTGCGCGAATAGAATGGAACAAAGACCCAACCCAGGATCAGGATCATCCATCCCTGGATTTCCCAATGTGCCATGGCCATCCCGCTTGAAGCGCCGGCTCCTGCAAGTCCGATCAGATGCTCGGAACCAATATTAGACGCAAATATCGATGCTCCAATAGCCAACCAGGTGGCATCACGCCCGGCAAGAAAATAATCTCCCGAACTGGTCTGCTTTTGTTTGAAGACCCACACGACAATGCCGATCAGGACAAGTCCGAAAATTCCAATAACGATCCAATCAAGCGACGTCATCTAACTCAGGTTTAATTTTTCCGGTTGTGCGATTATAACCCTTTTGCCAGATGATAATACAAATCATTCCATCTCAGTTCCTTCTTCAAGTCAGAAATGGTCGTATCTTCATCGATCACCACGAGCTCCAGGTTCAGCATTTCCGCCAGGTCTTCCAGATACTCGCGGTCCAGCGCCATCGAGAAGCTGGTATGATGGGCGCCTCCCGCCAGGATCCAGGCTGTCGCCCCGGTTTCGAGGTCAGGCATCGGCACCCAAAGTGCACGGGCAACCGGCAACTTTGGCAATGGCTGAGCGGCGATCACCTTCACCGGATTCACGATCATCCGCATACGGCCTCCCATGTCAACCAGGGTTGCGTTGATCCCGTCCCCCTCCGGCACATTAAAGACCAGACGAGCGGGTGCGTCTTTCCCTCCAATCCCCAATGGATGGACCTCAATTTTTGGTTTTGCTGCAGCAACCGAGGGACAAATTTCAAGCATGTGGGCGCTCAGCACGGCAGGTTGAACCGGATCCAGATGATAGGTATAGTCCTCCATGAACGAGCATCCGCCTTCGAGGCCAATCGCCATCGTCTTCATGATATGCACCAGTGCCGATTGCTTCCAGTCTCCTTCAGCACCAAAACCATAGCCCTGCCCCATCAGGTGCTGACAGGCAAGTCCGGGAAGCTGCTTCAATCCCGTTAAATCTTCAAAATTGGTCGTGAAAGCCTGATACCCGTTCTTATCCAGAATTTTTCTCAATCCCAGTTCAATCTTCGCCTGATAGCGGACACTTTCATCTAAACGATCATCCAACTGATAGGCCGACGCATAGGCCTCCATCAACGTATCCACTTCGCCCTCAGGAATGGTTTCCATAACAGCCGCCAGCTCGCCGACCCCATGCGAATTGACCTGCCAGCCCAGTACCCGCTGGGCTTCCACCTTATCGCCCTCCGTGACGGCTACCTGACGCATGTTATCACCAAACCGGCAAATCTTCAGGTTTCCGGAGGCATAGCAGCCTATTGCAGCCCGAATCCAAACGGTCAGTTTTCGTCTGACGTTTTCATCCTGCCAGTGGCCAACAATCACTTTTCGTTCCAACCTCATGCGCGAACAGATAAAGCCAAATTCGCGGTCTCCGTGTGCCGACTGGTTCAGGTTCATAAAATCCATATCGATCTCATCCCAGGGAATATCCCGGTTGAACTGGGTATGAAGGTGGGCAAACGGTTTGTGAAGAACAGTCAGTCCCTGTATCCACATCTTTGCCGGAGAAAACGTGTGCATCCATGTTACCAGTCCGATACAGTTGGGGGTATTGTTTGCCTCCAGACAAACGCGGCAGATCCCTTCCGGCGTGGTGACTACCGGCTTGAAAATAAACCGGACAGGGATCTCGGGCAATTCATCAAGAGCATCTGCAATGGTCTTTGAATCGCGGTCAACCTGTTTCAGCGTCTCAGCCCCATACAAATGCTGGCTTCCGGTAACAAACCAGACTTCCAGCTTTTTTAAATCGTCCTTTTCCATACTTTTTAAAAAATGACCGTTTATACTGATCCGGCAATTATCCCGGGAGTTTCTTCGATTCTGAAGCTGTAATAATACGCTCCCTTTTTTGATTCTGTCGTATCCTTTTTATTTGACCGTTTTAATACGTTAAGCGATAATACTTTCTTCCGAAAGTTCCCAGGGTCGAGCGTGCGCTGAAAAATCGCTTCATAGAGCCCGCGCAACTGCGTCAGCGTAAAAAACTCCGGAAGCAACTCCGGACCAATGAGTTGGTATCCTGCCTTTTGGCGAAGCTTGGCCAACGCCTTCCCCACCATCTCATGATGGTCAAAAATCAAATCAGGCACTTCCCGCAGAGAAAACCAGTCGGCGCCATACTGATGGACAAGGTCCACATCATGTTTGTCCAACCGGATCAGGGCATAATAGGCAATACTGATCACCCTGGCCGCTGACTCCCTTTCGGGAGCGGAGAATGCTGCAACCTGCTCCATGTAGATTTGATCCAGTCCCGTCGTTCTTTTCAGAATCCGGATCGCAGCCTCATCGGCCGATTCTTTTTCCTGGACAAATCCCCCCAAAAGTGACCAGTTCCCCTTAGCCGGTTCAAAATTCCTTGGATAAACCAACAGCTTTAGCGCTCCGTCCGTATAGCCAAATATCACGCAGTCGACCGCCACATAATGCCGCGGATGTTCTCCGTACATCGCCTTCAAAAACTTCCTTTTCATCTCGTTCATACATTTCAAAATTATAAAAGTATATTGTACTTTTATTAATCAGCGACGCTTTTTTGTCAGGTTATGCTCTACAACATATTGTACTTCGTACGGGATGAAACTTTAACCCGGATACCGTGAACGTGGAAATCGCAGGTGCAATTGGAAAAAAAACCGCTTTCGCGGGAATGAATGATGACGTCGAATCCATCCCATTTGCAGTATTGCAAAAAAAAGAGGGTGCCGAAAAAAAACAAGCTGAATTTTTTGCGGCACCCTCTCAATCGGCATGCTGTATTCTTCCTGATTATCAGGAATGACGGTCGCGGCTACTGTTGTTTGTAATGGATAAGCGGAAGTTCGCGCAGGCGTGCGGCTGCACTTTCGGCAGTAATATCACGCTGGGGACTTGCCAGCATTTCGTAACCAACCATAAATTTCTTTACCGACGCGGAGCGCAACAACGGTGGATAAAAATGCATGTGAAAATGCCATGCAGGGTGCTCCTTTCCGTCGGTTGGAGCCTGATGGATCCCTGCGGAATAGGCAAATGATACCTGAAAGAGGTTATCGTACATGATCGTCAGCCGCCTGTAGATGTCGGCCAACGCCATTTTTTCATCGTCATTCATTAGTCCGATATGTGGAATGGCTTTTTTGCTGATGATCATGCTCTCAAAAGGCCAGGTTGCCCAGTAAGGAATGAGTGCCGCAAAATGGTCATTCCGGACTAACAGGCGTACCTGCTTCTCCAGTTCTTTTTCCAGGTAATCGGAAAGCAAGGTGCGTCCATGCTTTTCGAAATACGCGTGTTGCCGGACACCCTCTTTCCAGGGTTCATTGGGGATTGAACTCGACGACCAGATCTGTCCGTGCGGATGGGGATTGCTGCACCCCATGATGCTTCCCTTGTTTTCAAAGATCTGGACGTAGTTGATGAATTCCTTCGCTCCCAGTTCAAGGTATTCCTTTTGCCAGACGTCGACCACCTTTTTAACATCATCCACCGCCATTTCAGGGATCGTCAGATCATGCCGCGGCGAAAAACAGATCACCTTGCAGATCCCGCGCTCACTCGCTGCATGAAACAACTCCCCGTCTGCATGTTCTCCGGCAGGAGCATTGGCCAGCAAGGCGCTGAAATCATTGGTAAACACAAAAGTATCTGTATACCAGGGGTTTTTTACTCCCCGGCGCGGGAATTTCCGGGGCATAAATAACAGTCCGGGTCGTGATCGGGACGTTTCTCTTCCGGCGCTTTCTCCACCTGTCCCTGCCACGGACGTTTTGCCCGGTGTGGTGAAACCAGTATCCAATCGCCGGTCAGCGGATTGAACCGGCGATGGGAATGGTTTTCCATATTAAATCCTGTCATCCGATCTCACTTTAAAATATCTTTTTACCTCCGTCCCCGATTTCAGCCACGTAGAATTCCGGATTTAAACCTGTTTTGGCGTGATATTCTTTTCCAACTTCCGAGATAAACGTATCGATCGCCTCATCTTTGACCACCGAGACGGTGCAACCACCAAAGCCCCCTCCTGTCATCCGCGAGCCGATCACGCCATCAATTTTCCAGGCCGCTTCAGCCATGGCATCCAATTCCGGACCAGTGACTTCGTAATCATCGCGCAAGGAGGTATGAGAAGCATTCATCAGTTTTCCAAACAACTCCAGATCGCCGGCTTTCAATGCCTTTACCGCGTCCGTTGTCCGCTTAATTTCCGAAACAACATGACGGGCACGAGCCCGGACCACTTCATTTTCGATTTTTGATTCCAGGGCGTTGAACTCATCAACAGTCATATCCGCAAGCTGGCTAATCGCCTTATACGGTTTAATGGCTTCTACCGCCGCCTTACATTCCCCCACCCGTTCGTTATACTTCCCTGAGTCCAGCTTGTGCGGGCTGTTGGTATTGCTGACAACAATTTTGCATCCCTTCAGAACCACCGGCACCAGTTCGTATTCGAGTGTGTCGCAATTCAGAAAAATGGCATGATCCTTCGCACCCAGTCCCGATGCAAACTGGTCCATGATCCCGCACATCACACCGGCAAACTCATGTTCTGCTTTCTGCCCGATCTTTGCCAACGTGATCCGGTCCAACCCATACCCATACTGGTCATTGATCGCTACCGCCGTCACCACTTCCAACGCGGCCGATGACGAAAGACCTGCACCGTTGGGAACATCGCCATAAAACAGCAGGTCTGCCCCGGTGTTTGGCTTTAACCCACGCTTCACAAACTGGGCAATCACTCCAAGCGGGTAGTTCACCCAGGCTTTATTCCCCAGGGGGGTGGTCAGTTCATCCATCGACAGCTCAACCTCCAACTCCATATTCAGTGAGGCAAACCGAAATGAAGGGCGGTTCACCTTCCGGATCAGGCAATAATTCCCAAAGCTCAAGGCACACGGGAAAACAAAACCACCGTTATAATCGGTATGTTCGCCAATCAGATTCACGCGCCCTGGTGAAAAATAACCGGAGAAATCACCTTCTCCATATTTCTCTGTAAATTTCTGTTTCAATGTTTCAATGTCCATTTGTATCGATTTATCATGAATTTCTGTTTCTCAAACTGGTGGGTACTGGTGGGTAAAAGTACAAATTTAAAACCGCTCCATT
>CAZANK010000041.1:0-13825 GCA_964486235.1 uncultured Prolixibacteraceae bacterium
TTCGATCCCGGATTCCTGATAAAGAATCACTTACAAAACACAATAAAACAAACTGAAAAAATTATCTATATATACATGTATATTTGTGTATATTTTAATGAAACTTTTTTATTTTTGTCATCAGAAACAAAATTGAAGACGATGCAATTAAAATCAACCATGCTCATTCTGCTCATCAGTTTCGGGCTGCTCTTCCAGGGAAGTGGTCAGAGGCGAATGAGCCTGCAAGAAGCACTGGCGCTGGCCGCCGAAAATAATCTGACGATCAAGAGCGCGGAAGCCGGCGAGCTGGCAGCCCGCGCATCGCACCGGATGACCAGCGCCGTGTTTCTGCCAGGCGTGTCTGTCAGTTACACAGGTGTGTCAACCAACGATCCCTTATCCGTTTTTGGGTTTAAACTAAAGCAGGAGCGGGTAGGTCAGGCTGATTTTGATCCCGCGCGGCTGAATCATCCGGATGCCCGGGAGAATTTCAGCACGCGGATTGATATTCAGCAGCCGTTGCTAAACCTGGACGGGATTTATGCGCGGAAAGCAGCGAAGAATTACTACGAAGCCGTCTCCCTGCAGTCCGGCTACACCGCCGCGCAAATCCGTTATGAGGTCAAGAAAGCATACTACCAGCTTGAACTGGCGGCGATGTCGGTCCAGGTGTTGGAACAATCGGTCGGGGCGGCAGAAGAAGCGCTAAAGCTCACGGAGCAAAATGAACAACAGGGGTTAGCCAAAAAGGCGGATGTTCTCGAAGCGTCGGTCAGGGTTGAAGAGCGTCAGGATCAGCTCCGCCAGTCGGACGACCAATGGAAAGCGGCCGGCGAGCATCTGGCACATCTGCTTGGGCTGGAGCTCGGCACGCGGATTGAACCATCCGACACGCTGGTGGAAGATCCCGCGCCGGAGCGGTTTTCGGCAGACCCTGCCGACATCGGGAACCGCTCCGATGTTCAGGCGTGGCAAAAGCAGCTCGAGGCCGGCGAAGCAGTGCTGAAGTCCGAAAAGATGAAATTTATTCCGCGCATCAATGCTTTTGGAAGCTATGAGTGGAATGAACACAAGATTGCCGGATCTCCGGTCAACAATTACATGGTCGGCGCCGCCCTGAAATGGGACCTCTTTAGCGGCAATCAGAACAGGGGAAGTGTTCAGCAGGCCGCGGCCCGGCTGGAGGAAGCCCGCCACCAATACCGGAATTATCTGTCTCAAAGCCAGATCCAGCTAAACAATGCACAACGCCGCGCGGCGTTGAGTTACCGGCAGGTCCGCTCAAAAGCGCTTGCCCGGGAGCAGGCGACGGAATCTCTCCGGATCCGGACCAACCGTTTCCGCGAGGGACTCGAAAAGACGGCAGACCTGCTCGCAACCGAAGCATTAACGTCCCAAAAAAAGCTGGAATACATTCAAGCTGTTTACCAGTACCGGGAAGCTGTATTTCATCTGGAACTGCTGCTCGAAAAGGAACCCGACCATGTCGCACAAGCAGCGATGTCAGAGTAACCTCCCACGACCGCAGCAATAAATTAAGCTTTAAATCCATATATCACCATGAAAACTCCTTTCTCAAACATCATTTTTCTGTTACTGATCATCCCGGCAGGGGTTGGTGCCCTCTCCTGCAGCAGTAAAAAACCCGCCGGAGAACAACAACAACACGTCCGGGTCACGCAGGCGCAGGCCCGCGTTCAGGATTATCCCATGCCGTTTCGTTTTTCCGGCAAGCTGGAAGCGGGCAAGCAATCAAACCTGAGCACACGGATCATGGGGCAGGTTGAACAAATCCTTGTCAAGCCAGGGCAGCGGGTCAACCGGGGAGAAGTTCTCCTGAAAATCCGCAACCAGGACATCCTTGCCAAAAAAGCACAGGTGGAAGCCACGATGGTGGAAGCACAATCGTCGTTTGAAAATGCAAAAAAGGACCTGGCCCGCTTTGAGGCGCTGTACAAAAGCAACAGCACGTCCGACAAGGAGATGGACGATATCCGCACCCGTTATGAAATGGCGAAAGCCCGGCTCGACGCGGTCCGGCAAATGCAGAACGAGGTAAACGAAAACCTGCTCTACGCCGCACTAAAGGCACCCTATCATGGGGTCATCACCGGAAAGTTCGTCCAGGAAGGAGACCTGGCCAATCCCGGCATGCCTTTGTTGTCGATCGAAAACCCGGATCAATGGCAGGTAACCTTCCGGGTTCCCGAAGAAGATATTTCACGCGTCAGCCTGAATGCGCCGGTAAAAGTTCACCTGGACGCTCTGGACGGGTTAACGGCCGACGGGGTCATCGTTGAAATCAACCCGTCGTCGGCCAACACCGGTCCACAGTTTGAAGCCAAGGTCCTCCTTTCGCCGCTGCCCGGAAACGAGCCCCGCCTCTACAGCGGGATCTACGCCACAGTCGATTATGAACACGGGACGCAGTCCCTGTTGCTGGTGCCGGTTCAATCGCTGATCAAAAGGGGACAAATGACCGGCTTGTATACCGTCGGACAGGAAGGCGCGGCCCTGCTGCGCTGGATCAGGACCGGAAAAACTTACGGCGATTCCGTGGAAGTGCTTTCGGGTCTTGCTGACGGGGAGCAGTATATCGTCTCCGCTGAAAGCAGAATTTTTGATGGCGCCCTCATTCAAAGCAGATAACATGAAAACAGGATTATCAGGCGGTATCGCCAAACAATTTATCAATTCAAAACTGACGCCCCTGCTGATGGCCACGTTCCTGATCGTAGGAGTCTACGCGTCGTTTTTGATTCCCAGGGAAGAGGAACCGCAGATCGACGTCCCCATGGCCGACATCTTTTTCAGGTATCCCGGGGCAGGTCCGGCAGAAATTGAGTCGCGGGTCATACAACCGCTGGAGAAAGTCGTTTCGAATATCCCCGGCGTGGAATATGTGTACTCCACGTCCATGCCCGGTCAGGCCATGATGATCGTCCGGTTTTTCGTGGGTGAAGACATCGAGCGCTCGCTGGTCAAACTGTACAATGAGATCATGAAACACATGGACCAGATGCCGCAGGGAATCAGTCTCCCCCTGATCAAGACCCGGTCGATCGACGATGTGCCGGTCCTCGGGCTGACCTTTTGGAGCGACCGCTACGATGATTATGACCTGAAGCGCATCGCGCAGGAGGTGAATCATGAAATCGAACAGATTCCCGACGTCTCAGACACCCGGATTACCGGGGGCCGTTCACGCCAGATCAGCGTGACGCTAAATAACAGGCTGATGGCCGGCTTTCAGGTCGACGCCCTGAGCATTGCGCAAAAGATACAGCTCGCCAACAGCCAGCTACAGGCCGGCTCCTTTAACCGGAATGACCAGGAATTTCAGGTTGAAGCCGGCGATTTTCTGAAAACTGCCGACGACGTGGCCAACCTGGTCGTTGGAACCCATCATCAACATCCGGTTTATCTGAAGCAGGTCGCAGAGGTGGTTGACGGACCGGAAGAACCTGTCAGCTTTATCGCTTTTGGCCTGGGCAAGGTCAGTCCGGAAAGCAACGAATTTCCGGAGACCTATCCGGCGGTGACCCTTTCGGTGGCGAAACGCAGGGGAGCCGACGCAATGCAGGTTTCAGAGGAGATCATGCAAAAAGTCGGACTGATGAAAAAAGAGCTGATCCCTGCCGACGTCCAGGTCAATGTCACCCGAAATTACGGGGAAACTGCCTCCGACAAGGTATCGGAACTGATCATGCACCTGCTGGGGGCGATTATCTCCGTGGCGATCGTCGTGATGCTGGCCATGGGATGGCGTGGCGGCCTCGTGGTTTTCCTGTCGGTCCCGGTCACGTTCGCCTTAACCATGTTCAGTTACTACTTCCTGGACTACACGCTGAACCGGATCACCCTTTTTGCCCTCGTCTTTGTCACCGGCATTGTGGTTGACGATTCGATCATTATTGCCGAGAATATGCACCGGCATTTCAAAATGAAGAAACTACCCTTTATCCAGGCGGCGATCCGGTCGATTGATGAGGTCGGAAACCCGACCATCCTAGCCACATTTACCGTCATCGCGGCGGTGTTACCGATGGTTTTCGTAACCGGACTCATGGGCCCCTATATGAGCCCCATGCCGATCGGTGCATCCATCGCGATGATCTTCTCGCTGCTGGTGGCGTTAACCATCACCCCATACCTGGCGTTCCGCCTGCTTCGTTTCCGCGAAAAACCCGGGAAGGCAGAAAAAACTTTCAACCTCAAGGAGTCGCTGATCTACAGGCTGTACTCCCGTACGCTGTCACCCATGCTTCGTTCGAAGTGGAAAAGCTGGGCCTTCATCGGCGGAGTAACCTTCCTGCTGTTCGCCTCCATGCTGCTGGTCTATTTTAAGCTGGTTGCCGTCAAAATGCTGCCCTTCGACAACAAAAATGAAATTCAGGTGCTGATCGACATGCCCGAAGGTACCACGCTCGAACGGACGGCAGTCGTAGCCAGGGAACTGGCGACCTATATCGCGCGCCAGGAGCATGTGATCAACTACCAGACCTACGTGGGAGCAGCGTCGCCCATGAACTTTAACGGACTGGTCCGCCATTACGACCTCCGCCAGGGGTCGAATGTGGCGGATATTCAGATTAACCTCAGCCGAAAGGATGAACGTGACGTGCAGAGCCATGCCGTTGCCAAAGCCATTCGCCCTCATTTGCAAAAGCTTGGAGAAAAATTCAATGCCAATGTAAAAGTCGTGGAAGTGCCTCCCGGTCCTCCGGTCATGTCGACGCTTGTGGCAGAAATCTATGGTCCCGACCAGCAAGTCCGGATGGACATTGCCCGGCAGGTGAAAGAACTGTTTGCTCAAACGACCGATGTGGTCGACATTGACTGGGGCGTTGAAGACGACCAGGTGGAGTACCGGTTCAGCGTGCTAAAGGAAAAAGCCGCATTGCTGGGACTTGCTCCCCAACAGGTGCTTCAGAATCTGCAGGCCGCGTTGGGAGGACACACGGCCGGCCACCTCAGTCAGACATCGGAACAGGTTGGCATCGTGTTACGCCTTCGTGAAGACCAGCGCTCCGGCATCGACGACCTGAAAAAGGTGACCATGATGAGTCCTTCCGGAAAGGCTGTTGCCCTGGGCGATGTCGTCGAAATCCACAAGGGCATCCAGGATAAAAGCATCAACCGGAAGAATCAGAAACGGGTTGTGTATGTGACTGCCGACGTGGCAGGCAAACTGGAAAGCCCGGTATATGCCATACTCGCCGTGTCTGAAAAGCTGGGAGAGTTGAAGATACCGCCGGGATATCATCTGACAGAGGAATTCACGCAGCAGCCATTTGCTGAAAATGACTACAGCCTGAAGTGGGATGGCGAATGGCAAATCACCTATGAGGTTTTCAGGGACCTCGGAACGGCCTTCGCCGTCGTACTGCTGGTCATTTACCTGCTTATCATCGGCTGGTTCCAGAACTTCAAGGTTCCTTTTGTGATGATGACCGCCATTCCGTTGTCGCTGATCGGCATTCTTGCCGGACACTGGCTGATGGGTGCTTTCTTTACCGCAACATCAATGATCGGGCTGATTGCACTCGCTGGTATCATGGTCCGGAATTCGGTCTTGCTCATCGACTTCATCAACCTTCGGCTAAAAGACGGAACCCCCCTGCAGGACGCCGTTATTGAAGCAGGGGCAGTCCGCACCACTCCCATTCTGCTGACAGCAGGTACGGTCGTCATCGGCGCTGTCGTCATCTTGTTCGACCCGATTTTCCAGGGTCTGGCAATCTCCCTGATGGGCGGCACGATCGCGTCCACCGTGTTAACCCTGGTCATCGTTCCGTTAATTTTCTACATGACCGAAAAGCATAAGTATATTCAAGTAAAAACTCAAAATCCAGGTGAAAATGAAATTCGTAATCATCCAGTGCGTAAAGGCGTATCATCCGGAACTGCAACAGATCCTTCAGTCAGTGAGCATTGAGGCCCACAGCGAAATCGATGTCGAAGGCTTTATGAAGAATGCAGACGGGACCTGTGATTACGCCAACTGGTTTGGCTCACAAAGGAACCCGTACAACTACATGGTTTCCTTCACTTTTCTGGCCGAAGACAAGGCCGGCGAACTGCTGAACCGGATCAGGGAATTCAACAACGGCATCGAGGGCATGAGCCCGATCAATGCCTATATCATGAACGTGGAAAAATTTGTTTAATTTAAAAAAAAGAACAGATGACGAAAGAAAAATGTGCATTGAAGGATAAGAGTAAAAGTATGGAACTTTGATAAACAGGAAACCGGAAAATGGGAAATAAAAGACCGGATATCTTCCGTGTTCCGGTCTTCCTGTTCCGGTTTCCTGTTTAGTGTGCTTCCAGCCAGTTGGCCGCGGCCTTCATTTCAACGGTCAGCGGCACGCCGATATCCACGGCATGTTCCATCTGTTCGCGGACAATCTGCTCCACCTGTTCCAGCTCCTCCTCCGGCACGTTGAAGTCCAGCTCGTCATGCACCTGCAGGATCATTTGTGTCCGGAGGTTTTGACCCCGCAGTTCGCGGTGGATGTTGATCATCGCCAGCTTGATGATATCGGCTGCCGAGCCCTGGATCGGCGCGTTGATGGCGTTCCGCTCAGCCACACCCCGGACCACGGCATTGGCCGAATTGATGTCGCTCAGGTATCGCCGGCGTCCCCTGATGGTCTCCACGTAACCCTTTTCACGGGCCAGACGGATACTCTCTTCCATGTAGGCCTTCACCCTGCTGAAATTATGAAAATAACCGTCAATAAACGCCTTCGCTTCGCCCCGGGAAATATTCAGCCGTTCAGAAAGTCCGAAGGCCGAAATGCCGTAGATGATGCCGAAGTTGGCGGTCTTGGCCTGCCGGCGCATGTCGGGTGACACCCGGTCAACCGCCACGCCAAAGATCTTTGAGGCCGTGATGGCATGGATATCCTGATCATTCCTGAAAGCATCGATCATCTGCCCGTCTTTACTCAACGCCGCCATGATGCGTAACTCAATCTGCGAGTAGTCGGCCGAAAGAAACAGATGGTTCCCGTCCGAAGCGGTAAAGGCTTTCCGGATCTCCCTCCCGTTTTCATCGCGGATCGGGATATTCTGCAGGTTCGGGTTGGTAGAACTGAGCCTTCCGGTGGCGGCAATAGTCTGGTTGAACGACGTGTGAACCTTACCGGTCACCGGACTCACCAGTTGCGGAAGGGCTTCCACATAGGTCGAAAGCAACTTCTTCAGTCCCCGGTGTTCCAGGATTTTCCCGACGATCGGGTGTTTATGGATCAGTTTAGCCAGCACATCCTCCGACGTGGAATATTGTTTTGTTTTTGTCGTTTTCGCGTTGCTGTCGATCTTCAGCTTCTCGAACAGGATCGGTCCAAGCTGCTTCGGCGATGAGAGGTTAAACGCTTCGCCGGCCAGGGTGATGATCTCCTTCTCCAGATCGATGATCTGTCTGCGCAGGACCTCGGCATAAAGGTCGAGTTCCTTGGTGTTCAACGTCACGCCTGCCCTTTCCATCTCCGCAAGAACAGGGATCAGCGGCATCTCGATCTCTGAGAAAACCTGTCGCACCCCGGTACGGTCCAACTCCGGATCGATAACCTGCTTCAGTTGGAGGGTCAGGTCGGCATCCTCGCAGGCATATTCCTTCAGTTGCTCAACCGGCACCTGCCACATGGTCTTCTGGTTTTTTCCCTTTTTCCCGATCAGGCTCTCCGTCGCCACCTTCCGGTATTTCAGGTAAGTCTCACAGAGATAATCCAGGTTATGGCGCAACTCGGGCTGGATCAGGTAATGCGCCACCATGGTATCATACAGGGGTCCGCGCACCTCCACACCATACTGTCGCAACATCAGGATGTCATACTTCATGTTCTGTCCCACCTTCCTGATCGTTTCATCTTCGAAGAGGAGTCTGAATTCCTGCACAACCTGGCGGGCTTCATCTCTTTTGGGCGGCACGGTCACGCAATAGGCTTCCCCTTTTTTAAAGGAAAAAGACAGGCAGACCAGTTCGGCCACATGCGGGTCCAGTCCCGTTGTTTCCGTGTCAAAACAGAATTCCTCCTGCGTAAGCAGTTCAGCCCTGAGGTTCTCCCGCTGCACCGGCGTTTCAACCAGGGAATACGCATGAGGCGCCACACTGATGTCGGCCATGTCGCTGCCCGCCTGCACAACCGGCTTTTCCTCCGCGAACCCAAATAAGGTGCCCTGTTCAAATTTCACGTCAGCCGGCACCTGCCGGGAAGGCTCAAGCTTCTGGGCCAGGGTGCGGAATTCGAGCTCGCTGAAAAGCTCCTTCAACTTATCCTTGTCCGGCTCACTGTGAACCAGCGTCGTCTCATTAAATTCGACCGGGACATCCAGGACGATTTCCGCCAGTGTTTTGGAAATCCGGACCTGTTCTTCGAACCGGACCAGGTTCTCCTTCTGCTTCCCTTTTAACTCCCCGATATGGTCGTATAACTTTTCAACCGACCCGTACTCAGCGATCAGCTTCATGGCATTTTTGGGACCGATCCCCGGGCACCCGGGAATATTGTCGGAGGTGTCGCCCATCAGGGCCAAAATGTCGATCACCTGACGGGGTGTGTCAATGCCGAAATGCCCGCGCACTTCCCGGATACCCCACACCTCATGGTCGGCCGTTCCACGCCCCGGCTTGTACATGAAAATATGGTCCGACACCAGTTGCGCGTAATCTTTATCGGGCGTCATCATGAACACCTGATAACCCATTCGCTCCGCCTTTTTTGCCAGCGTCCCGATCACGTCGTCCGCCTCAAAACCCGGCATCTCCAAAATCGGGATCCGGTACGCCCCGATGATCCTTCTGATCCAGGGAATGGCCTTTTGCAAATCCTCGGGCATCACTTCCCGGGTAGCCTTGTACTCCGGGTACATGTCGTGTCTGAAGGTCGGCGCGTTCACGTCAAAAACAACCGCCACGTGCGTGGGGTTTTCCCCGGAAAGCAACAACTCCAGCGTATTGGTAAATCCCAGCATGGCAGACGTGTTCAACCCTTTGGAATTATACCTTGGATTCTTGATGAAGGCAAAATAGGAACGGTACATCAAGGCATAGGCATCGAGCAGGAAAAGTCTGTTGTTCTGATCGTTCTTTTCAGCCATAGCTTTATTCCTCACACGTACAACGCTGCAGACAATCGACAATCTGGCTCAGCATATCATGCTTCAGGTAATAGTAGGTATTCTTCCCATCCCGGTGGGAACAAAGCACCCCCTTGTCCTTCAGTATCCCCAGATGATGCGATGTGGTCGGCTGCTCGATCCCCAGAAACTCGTGTATTTCCGTGACCGTCAGCTTCTTTTTCCCTTCCAGCGACTTCAGGATCGCCATCCGCACAGGATGGGCGATCGCCTTTAACATACTCGCCGCCATTTCCATGCGGGCTGCATCCAATTCCTTAACTTCTATCATTGTGACACGTTTCATAATAAATACAAATATATAACTATTTAATTTCTTCTGGAAAAATGATCCGACTTAAAAGCAGCATTTTCAAGGACTCCACTTACACGACTCATTTTATTTGTTATTTTTGAGGACTTCAAATGTGAAAGCATGGGATCACCCGATATGATCAGAGCGCCAATTAAGCAGGAGTTGGATGCGTTCGAACACTATTTCAGAACGACCATTCAAAGCGACATTCCTTTGCTCTCGACCATTATCAATTACATTCTCCGAAGAAAAGGGAAGCACCTGCGCCCGATGTTCGTGTTTCTGGCTGCCAAAATGAACGGCGACATCAACGAAACCACTTACATGGCGGCCTCTTCGATCGAGCTTTTGCATACCGCAACCCTGGCACACGACGACGTGGTGGATGAGTCTTATGAAAGAAGAGGAAGTTTCTCGATCAATGCCCTGTGGAAGAACAAGCTCGCGGTGCTGGTCGGCGATTATATCCTGGCAAAGGGGTTGCTGCTGAACGTGGATCACGGGAATTACCAGTTTCTGCAACTGATCAGCCGCTCGGTGAAGGACATGAGTGAAGGGGAGATCCTGCAGATGCGAAAAAGTTTCAGGCCCGAACTGAACGAGGAGTCGTATTTTGAGATTATCCGGAAAAAGACGGCTTCGCTGATTGCGACAAGCATGGCCATGGGTGCGGCGTCGGTCACCGGCGACAACGAAATCATCGAAAAGATGTTTCACATCGGCATTGATGTGGGAATGGCTTTCCAGATCAAAGATGATATTTTCGATTACCAGGCAAAAGGGATCCTGGGAAAACCGACAGGTAATGATTTGCGGGAAAGGAAGATCACTCTTCCACTTCTCTACGCCTTGCGCAACACCCCCGAAAAGGAACGCCGTCATCTTTTGCAGGAAGTACGCCGCAAGAACAAGAGCTCCGCGAAAGTGCACGAACTGGTCAACCTGGTGGTCGAACGGGGAGGTCTGACCGCCGCGACCGAAAAAATGAACGCTTACCGCGACCAGGCTGTCGCCGGACTCCTAGAATTTCAGCAGGCCCCGGCCCGCGACGCGTTCGTTGAGCTGGTCAACTATGTCACCACCCGCGAGAAATAAGCGAGCAATAAAAGTCCCGTGAAGGTGATCAACCCGTTGAGCAGCAATAGCTCAAATCCAAACTCGTAGCCGCCGAACCAGGCTTTGGAGTTGACGCTGATCACATAGCTCAACACGGGCGACAGCAGGCAAATGAAAGGCACAAAACGGTCTTTTACCTGTTTTCCGGTCAGGATGCCGAAAGCGAAAAGACCCAGCAAGGGCCCGTATGTATAGCCGGCCACCCGGAAAACCGCCATCACAACACTCTCGTTGTTGATGATCCTGAACAGGACTATCACCAGGAATAGCAGCGCCGTGAAACCGATATGGACCTTGAAGCGCGTTGCCCTGCCAGTTGGCGCATCAGCCTTCAGCCCCAAAAGATCGATGCAAAACGAGGTGGTCAGCGCCGTTAACGCGGAGTCGGCGCTGGAATAGGCGGCGGACAGGATCCCAAGCAGGAAAAGGATACCCGCGAAAACTCCGAAATGCCGCACGGCCAGCAACGGGAAAAGATCATCGCTTCGCTGAGGCAACGCGATCCCTTTCTGCTGCGCGAAGGAATAGAGCATCACGCCAAGGCTCAGGAAGAAAAGGTTCGCGATGATAAAAGCGAAGCTGAACCAGAAGATGTTCTTTTGCGCATCTCTCTTTGTTTTGCAGGTCAGGTTCTTCTGCATCATATTTTGATCCAGTCCGTTCAGAACGATCGCAATTCCAAGTCCGGCGGCAAACTGCTTGAAAAAATTCGTCTTCGACTGCCAGTCCCAGTCAAAAACCTGACTGTACGGATGACTGCTCACCGTAGCGATCATCTCGCCAAAACCGATGTTCAACTGGCCGGAGATCACCACTGTCGTCGCCACCACTGCGCCGATCATCAGCAGCGTTTGCAGGAAATCTGTCCACACCACCGTTTTGATGCCGGCTTTAAACGTGTAAGCCCAGATCAGCGCCAGCGTCAGCATCACCGTCACCCCAAACGGGATACCCAGGGCATCAAAAAAAGCAATCTGCAAAACGCCCGCCGCCAGGTACAACCGGAAAGAAGCGCCTATCGTCTGTGAAAGGAGGAAAAAAAAGGCCCCGGTCTTGTACGACCGGATGCCAAACCTCCGGTCCAGGTACGTGTAAATGGAAACCAGCTTCAACCGGTAATACAAGGGGATCAGCACCAGGGCAATGACCCAATACCCGATAAAATTTCCCAGCAGAAACTGCAGATAGGTCCACGCGGAATTTCCGACTTCACCCGGCACAGAGATGAAGGTGACACCCGAAATGGTCGAGCCGATCATCCCAAAGGCCACCAGGTACCAGGGTGAACGCCTGTTCCCGGTGAAGAATGTCTCATTCTCGGCATTCCTGGATGAAAAGTAAGATACGCCCAGCAGCAGCGCGAAAAAAGAAAAAATGACGATGAAGATCAACAAGGTGCTCATGAAAATATCCGGACTATCACTTGCTTTTTTGCTGTTAAAGTTACAGGATAAAATTACAAACGCAAACGCGATCTTGTCCGTCAACGGGTTTTCCAAAATAAATCTATCTTTGTTGCATGACTATCAAGCTCATTGCCGACAGTGGGTCAACCAAGGCCGAGTGGAAACTGATCAGCGGGGAATCCGTCGTCAAGACCTTCCAGACCAGGGGAATGAATCCGTATTTCCTCGGTCAGGAAGCGATCGTCCGGGAGTTGCAGGAAAACGTGCTGCCGGAAACCGGCACCGACGTTGCTGAAATTTTCCTTTACGGGGCAGGCGTCACCAGCCAGGAAAACAGCGTGAGAGAGGCACTTTGTCAGGTCTTTCCGTGCGCTCATATCGAAACCCACTCGGATGTTCTCGGGGCTTCACGGGCCTTGTTTGGACGCAGTGCCGGTATCGCCTGCACCCTGGGTACCGGATCAAACGCGTGTTTTTATAATGGGGTGCAGATCGCCGGAAGAGTGCCGCCGCTGGGGTTCATTCTGGGTGATGAATGCAGCGGGTCGGCGTTTGGCAAAAAGCTTCTTGGCGACTACTTCAAACAGGTCATGCCCCCGTCGGTGCGCTTACTGTTTCATGAGACCTTTTCGCCGGAGTTGCAGGACGTCCTTGACCGGGTTTACCGGACGGAGCGTCCCAATTTCTATCTGTCCGCTTTTGCACCGTTTCTTTCAGCGCATATCAACGAGCCTTATTGCCGGACGATGGTCGAAGAGAGTTTTCGGGATTTTTTCGTCCGCAATGTGCTCAGCCTTGGTGTGGACCGGAGTCTCCCCATCGGCTTTACCGGGTCGGTGGCCTATTATTTCAGCGAGGTGGTAACCCAGATGACGGAAGCGTTTGGTTTTAATCGTCCGATTGTGTTAAAAAACCCCATTACCGGACTGGTAGCCTATCATCAAAACAAAATAAACATCCCATGATCCATCCCACGATCACAGAAGCGGACTCATTGTACAACAACCTGGAGAAAATGACCGTCAGGCAGTTGCTTGAAAACATCCATGAGGAAGATAAAAAAATACTGCCGGCTGTTTACCGCGCCATCCCCCGGATTGAAGAACTCGTCACGCAGATTTTGGAGCGCATGAAAAGAGGAGGGCGGTTGTTTTACATTGGAGCGGGTACCAGCGGACGACTGGGCATCCTTGATGCTTCGGAAATCCCTCCCACGTTCGGGGTAGGATACGATCTGGTGATCGGCTTGATCGCAGGTGGCGACAAAGCCATCCGTAAAGCCATTGAATCCGCAGAAGACCAGGAAGAACAGGGATGGCAGGACTTGCAAAAGTACCAGGTAAACGAACTCGATACCGTGATCGGGATCGCCGCCTCGGGCGAAACGCCATACGTCGTCGGGGCCGTCAGGCGGGCCAGGGAACACGGGATGCTCACCGGGTGCGTCACGAATAATCCGGATTCCGGGCTCACGCGAAACGCCGACGTAGCCATTGAGGCCATTGTCGGGCCTGAATTTGTCACAGGAAGCACGCGCATGAAAGCCGGCACCTCCCAGAAGCTGATCCTGAAC
The DNA here is from genome assembly GCA_964486235.1 of uncultured Prolixibacteraceae bacterium. Lineage (GTDB taxonomy): Bacteria > Bacteroidota > Bacteroidia > Bacteroidales > Prolixibacteraceae > JBCFBK01. Next base: position 13,520 of record CAZANK010000041.1, read on the forward strand.
ATGATCACCACGTCCTTAATGATCAGGCTGGGACGGGTCAAGGGGAACAAGATGGTCAATATGCAGCTCACCAACCAAAAACTGATCGCACGGGGTACCCGGATGATCATGGAAGCGCTGGGCTATGATGAAGCCAAAGCACGACGGCTGCTCCTTCTTCACGGGTCAGTGAATAAAGTCCTCGACACAGCGCACGATGAAAATACCTGACGGCGTCTTGCCCTTGTCCTGGTAACTCTTTTGACCTGATGCAAAAGAGTTACCAGTCATCCGCCACATGGTCCTGATCGACCTTGGCAGAAATCA
>CAZANK010000042.1:0-13744 GCA_964486235.1 uncultured Prolixibacteraceae bacterium
TGAAGAAATGGAAACACTGATTAAAGGGCGTCACAAAAACTGAAAAAAGGGGTCACACGACCCCTTTTTTTAATCACGTTCTGAAATGACATTCCAATCCAACACCTTCCAAAAATCGTCGATGTACTTCGGACGTGCATTTTGTTTGTCCAGATAATACGCGTGTTCCCAGACATCGCAAGTCATCAGCGGCGTCAGACCGTCACGAAGCGGATTGCCGGCATTCCCGGTCTGAACGATGCTTAACTTTCCATCCGGTCCCTTGACCAGCCAGGCCCAGCCTGAACCAAACAGGGTGGCCGCCGCCTGATTAAAGGCTTCCCTGAACGCGTCAAACGACCCGAACGATTCTTCAATCGCACGCTTCAACGACCCCGACGGCCCCGCGGCCGGACTGCCTGAAAACTGATTGAAATAGAAAGTGTGATTCCATACCTGCGCACCATTATTAAAAATGCCACCCTCCGCTTTTTTAACAATGGCCTCCAGATCAGCATCCTCAAACGGCGTCCCCGGAATCAGATTGTTCAAATTATTGACATACGCCTGGTGATGCTTTCCGTGGTGAAATTCCAGCGTCTTCTCACTGATGTAAGGTTCAAGCGCATTCTTGGCGTATGGTAACGCCGGTAACTGATGAAACATAATTCTCTGTTTAAAGGTTAGGACTGTTCTTTTACCAATAAACAGGAACTGCAGCAAAAAAGTTTGATCTTAAATCAAAATGGGTTCAATTTGGAAAGAGACCGGATAAAAAAAGAAAAACCCCGAAGCCTCTGCTTCGGGGAAAAAAACCAAAAATCAACTAACCTTTAAACCGTTTAGCCACTTCATCCCAGTTGATCACATTCCAAAATGCATCAACATATTCAGGACGCCGATTCTGGTACTTCAGATAATAAGCATGTTCCCAGACGTCAATGCCAAGAACCGGGGTTCCTTTCACATCGGCTACATCCATTAACGGATTGTCCTGATTCGGTGTGGACGAAACAACCAAACTATCACCCTGCTTTATCAGCCATGCCCAACCCGAACCGAAACGGGTCAGGGCAGCTTGTGTAAAAGCGTCTTTGAAATTCTTAAACGAACCGAATGACTTGTTTATTGCACCCAGTAACTCATTTCCCGGTTCTGAAGCTCCTCCCGGTTTCATGATCTCCCAGAAAAGGTTGTGGTTATAATAGCCCCCGCCGTTATTTCTTAGTCCTGCAGAATGGTTTGACACCCCTGCAAGGATTTCTTCGATCGATTGGCCCTCCAGCGATGTTCCCTGAACAGCCTCATTCAATTTCGAGGTATAGGCCCCATGGTGCTTCGTGTGATGGATCTCCATCGTTCTGGCATCCACATATGGCTCCAATGCATCGTAAACATATGGTAATTGTGGTAATTCAAACGACATAATAAGTATTTTAAGATTTAAATATCTTTTTGTACAAAAATAAGATGTGCCCGCATTGAAACCAAATAACAGCGCCATTATTTTCATTGATAATTCCTATACACCATAGAACATACTGATGGGCCTGTAAGTCCGCCCCGTGTGCATGGAAGTCGTGCCTCCTCACAAACAGTTTTACAGCTTACTGTTTGCAGCGTATGGTTTGCATCCCGTACCTCGTGGTCTGCAGCAGCGGCTTAATACTGGAAACTGCTGCCGCCAAGGAACTCCCTGATCAGCGACGTGGGAGGGATTTCGGCATCGTCAAGATGGTTGAAATAACCCATGAATTTCAGCAGTCTGGTGCTTTCGCTGTATTCTTCGAGCGACTCGGGAACCGTTTTCAGCAACGGTTCCGCGTATTTCTTCAGGACTGCGAGTTCATAGATCAACGCCGTGTTAAACATGACGTCGGCGTTCTCCTGATAAGGAAAGATGCTTTTTTCTTCGCCGGCCCGGACGCTTGGCCAGCGCCGGATCGTTTCGGCCGCGGCATATCCCCGGTATTTGCTGTCGCGGATAATGCGCCGGAGCAGGCGATTATCGGCCGTGGAAATGTGGTTCTGATCATCGATCGACACCTGGGTCAGCGCCGACAGGAATATTTTGAAACAGGTTGAATCGTCTATATCGGGCAACAAATTGGGGTTCATCCCGTGGATTCCTTCCACCACCAGCAAATGCCCTTTCCCCAAACGAAGCCTTTTCCCCGACAATTCCCGTCGTCCGAGGATGAAATTAAAGCGGTACAGATCAACTTCCCCGCCCTTGAAAAGTTGCACCAGTTGCCGGTTAAAGAAGTCAACATCGACCGCCTCCAAAGCCTCAAAATTAGCTTTCCCCTGTTCATCAACAGGTGTTTTCTCCCGGTCAACAAAATAATCATCCAGCGAGATCAGGTGGGGCACAATGCCATTCACGGCAAGCTGGACTGCCAACCGTTTGCTGAACGTGGTCTTTCCGGACGAAGAAGGACCGGCGATCAGGATCATTTTCACTTTCTCACGACGGGCATCGATGGCGTTGGCAATTTCAACGATCTTCTTTTCATGAAGCGCCTCCGATATTTTGATGATATCTCCTCCTTTTCCGGCGGCAATATATTTATTCAACATGCCCAGGTTCGGAACGTTCAGTAATTCAGCGCGCTTTTTATGCTCTTTGAAAATCCCGAACAGTTTTGTCTGCTCCTCCACTTCGTTTAACACGTTGAATTCATCCGCTTTCGGCACCCGAAGCAGAATCCCGTCGAAATAGGGCACAAGATCAAAATTTGTCAGGTAACCGGTCGAAGGGACATGATGGCCATAGAAATAATTCGCATGGTTATCCAGATAATACAAATAAGAAAATAACGTCCCCTGCTGTTCAAACAACCTGGCCTTCTCCTCCAATCCCTGTTTAATAAGCTCATCGACCGCTTCTTCTGTCGGAAGACCCCTTTTTAAAAAAGGAACATCGCGTGCGACCCATTTCTGCATCCCCTCTTGAATCGCAGTAAGGTCAGACGGTGTCAAGCCCCTCCCGAGTCCGTGCAATTCACAGTAGTACCCCTGGCTGATCGAGTTGGGAATTCTCATCTTCACCTGCGGCAAGGTCTCTTTGACCGCCACATAAAGAAGAAACAGCAGTGAGCGGATATACAACCTGCGCCCTTCCGCGTCGGAATAATCGATAAACCTCACCCGTTTCGATTTCACCACCACGAAGGAAAGCTCTTTCACCTTATGATTCACGATGGCCCCGCAAACCGGATTTTTCAGTTTTATCTGCAGGTCATTCTTTATTTCGTCCAGGGTGATCCCTAAAGGATAAGACTTCAGCGTGTTGGTGTTCTCACAGTAAATGTCAATGGTTTTCATAATCAGCTCTTAGAGTTTACAGTTCAACGTCTGCGGTTTCCGGTCTCCGGTCTCCGGTTTTCCAATACCCGCGCTTCACTTCTTCAATTCGTCTTTCAGGAATTTTGCCGTGTAGGAGCTTTTGCACCGGATCACTTCTTCCGGGGTCCCCGTGCAAAGAATACGTCCACCGCCACGTCCGCCGTCAGGTCCAAGGTCGATAATATGGTCTGCAACCTTGATCACATCCATGTTGTGTTCGATGACAATCACCGTATTGCCCCGGTCAACCAGTCTGCCCAACACGTCGAGCAACACGCGGACGTCCTCGAAATGCAGTCCGGTGGTGGGTTCGTCGAGGATATACAACGTTTTTCCGGTATCGCGCTTAGCCAGTTCCGCAGCGAGTTTAACCCGCTGAGACTCTCCTCCCGACAACGTGGTTGACGACTGACCCAGCGTGATGTAACCCAGTCCGACATCCTGCAACGTCTTCAGTTTATGTACGATGGAAGGGATATTTTCAAAAAACCCGACGCCCATGTTGATCGTCATATCCAACACGTCGCTGATGGATTTCCCTTTAAACCGGACCTCCAGGGTTTCACGGTTATACCGTTTTCCGTTACAATTGCTGCAGTGGACATACACGTCAGGCAAAAAGTTCATTTCAATCAGTTTCATCCCTCCACCCTGACACTCTTCGCAACGTCCGCCTTTGACATTAAACGAAAATCGCCCGGGTTTGTAGGCCCGGATCTTCGCTTCCGGCAATTGGGCAAACAAGTTCCTGATGTCTGAAAACACGCCCGTATAGGTGACCGGGTTTGAACGGGGTGTACGTCCCAACGGGGACTGGTCGACCTGAACCACTTTGTCCAGGTTTTTCAGTCCTTCGATGGCGTCAAAAGGCAGCGGGTCACGCAATGATTTATAAAACTGCCGGCTCAATGCCGGTTGCAGGGTGCCGTTCACCAAACTGGACTTTCCGCTTCCGGAAACACCGGTTACACAAATGAGTTTTCCCAAAGGGAAAGAGACATCGATCTGTTTCAGGTTATGTCCACGGCATCCGGTCAATGTCAGCACCTTCCCGTTTCCTTGCCTTCTTCGCGCCGGAACATCGATTTTTAGTTTGCCGGTCAGATACCTGGAGGTAAGCGTGTCCTTTTTCAGGACTTCCTCCGGGGTCCCCACAGCGACGATTTCACCCCCATGCCGTCCGGCAAAAGGTCCCATATCGACCAGGTAATCTGCTGCAAGCATCATGTCTTTGTCATGCTCCACCACAATGACCGAGTTGCCGGAGTCACGCAACTGTTGCAGGGCATGGATCAGCCGGAGATTATCCCGGTGGTGCAATCCGATACTTGGTTCATCCAGGATGTAGAGCACATTGACCAGTTGCGATCCGATTTGCGTGGCCAGACGGATGCGTTGGGATTCTCCTCCCGATAGCGTGCCGGAGGTACGGTCCAGCGCAAGGTACTCCACACCCACATCCAGCAGAAACCGGATTCTCGTTCGTATTTCCTTGATCACTTCCGTCCCTATTTTACGCTGCCGCTCCGTGAGGCGTTCTTCCAGTCCGGAGAACCATCGATCCAGCTCAGACAAGTCCATCTGGGCCAGTTGTGAAATATTTTTTCCGTCAATACGAAAGTGAAGGGACTCTTTCCTCAGCCGTTGTCCGTTACACTCCGGGCAAACCTTGTCCCGGACAAACTGGTTGACCCATTTCTGCGCACTCTTTGAGAGATAGTCATCGCGTTGATTATCGATGTATTTGATGACTCCCTCGTACGTCATCAGGTAACTGGCGGAACTTCCCAGCGGCGAGTTTTTGAGTGCGATCCGCTCATTGGTTCCAAACAAAACCGCGTTCAACCCGTCTTCAGGAATGTCCTTGACCGGGGTTTTCAGCGTGAAGCCAAACTGTTCACCCAACGCCTCAATTTGCCAGAAAATAAGCGTATTCTTTTTCTCCCCAAGCGGTACAATACCACCCTGTCCGATCGTTTTCTGAGGATCAGGAATGACCTTACCCATATCGATCTCCGCGATCCGGCCCAGACCGTTGCATTTGGGACACGCACCCTGGGGTGAGTTAAATGAAAAGTGATGTGGCGCCGGTTCATGGTAGGAGATCCCTGTTGTGGGACACATGAGTTGTCTGCTGTAATAATTCACGGCGCCCGATTCATGATCGAGGATCAGGGAAATTCCGTGTCCTTGTTTCATGGCCGTTTGTACCGAATCCTTCAGCCTTTTCCGGGCGGACTCATCGACCTCAAGTCGATCAATGACCACTTCAATAAAGTGATTTCTGTACCGGTCCACGCGCATGTTTGGCCGCAGTTCTTCCACCTTCCCGTCAATCCGGGCATACAAAAATCCCTTTTTCCGTGTCTGTTCAAACAGCTCCCGGTAATGACCTTTCCGTCCCCTTACCAACGGCGCAAGGACAATGATCTGTCTGCCAAGGGAACGTTCCATGATCAGGTTCAGGATTTGCTCGTCGGTGTATTTCACCATCCGTTCGCCGGTCTCATAAGAAAAAGCCTCCGCCGCCCGCGCGTACAGCAAACGAAGGAAGTCATAGATTTCCGTCACCGTGCCCACTGTTGACCTTGGATTTTTGTTGGTCGTTTTCTGCTCAATGGAGATGACGGGACTCAGTCCTGTTATTTTATCCACATCAGGACGTTCCATATTGCCAAGGAAAGAGCGGGCATACGCCGAAAATGTCTCGATATATCTTCGCTGTCCTTCCGCGTAAATGGTATCGAACGCCAGTGACGACTTTCCGCTTCCGCTTAACCCGGTGATGACCGTGAGCTTATTCCTCGGTATTTCCACCTTGATATTCCGGAGGTTATGCACGCGGGCGCCATCCACCACAATTTTGTCTTCCTGCTCAACCCATTCTTCCGTCAATGGTGCTGTCTCTGTTTCCTGCATCCTTCATTCATTTTACAGTCCGGAAGTCTGCATCCGGAACATGAATCCTGTATGTTTTTCCTCTGGCATTGGTCAGGTAGCTCTCCCGCAACCAGGGGTTGAGCATCTTCACGATTTTATAGTTGGTCCCGTGTTCTTTTGCAAAAACCGCAAAATCAGGCACGGCCTTCATCACCTCGACGGACCTGGTTTTCCACACCGGGTATTTTTCATCTTCCCGAACCCGGAAGCCATAGCCTTCCGGGTTCTCGAGGATCATTTTGAGAGCCAGTATCCGGAACACATACCTTTCGGTTTCCTCGCCCATCAGTAAATCATAATAGCGCTGTTCCTGCTGCTGGCTCATCTGCCGGTCCACAAAACGCCTCCCGGCATTATAGGAAGCGGCCACCATCGTCCAGTTCCTGTATTTCAAAAAGGAATCCTTTAAGTAGCGGCAGGCAGCGCGCGTCGCCAATTCGACATGATAACGTTCATCGACCTCGCTGGTCACTTCAAGTCCGTATTCAACCGCGGTGCCCTTCATGAACTGCCAGATACCCACGGCACCTGCCGGCGAAACTGCCCGTGGATTGAATCCGCTTTCGGCCAGTGCGAGGTATTTGAAATCGAGGGGAATCGTATCGGCTTTCAGGATAGGCTCGATGATGGCAAAGTAGCGGGGGGCCACCTTCAGAAAACGCAACGTTTGAGAATGAAAATAGCTGTTTATCAACATCTCCCGATCCAGACTTTCCCGCACGTCGAAATAGTCAAGAGGGACCGGCTCTCCGGCAAAAGACACGCTGTCAGGAAGCGGCGGCGGGGTGTAAAAATCCTTCGCTTCAACCAAAAAGTCCTTCTGCGGATACGTTGACGCTTCGAAAAAATGAAACCCGGCAATCAGGATGCCGGTGAAAATCACGACCAGGAGCAAACGGTTAACTATCTTTTTCATAGAATGAACGATCGGAATGAAACGGTAAAAGTAGTCATTTTTACCATGCCGGCGATCAGTCCGCTGCGCAAAAATTGAAAGTCACCTCAGAAGCGGTAGCTCAAACCCGTATAAACACCAATGGAGTACGGTTTAAATGTCACATCCGGGTTCTTGTTCAATGACTGGAGATAATATTTAAGCTGGGGCTCAATATTCAACCGGACCTTACCGGTTAACGGATAACCCAGTCCAATCCCAACGCTGGCCGAATAATTCACCGGGTTCATATCCTTTGTTTCGCCGACTGGTGTTTTCCGCCCGCCTTCTTTCAGATAGGCCTGATTGCCCACGAGCATGTTTGCACTGACCCCCCCAAGCATTTCCATATTCCATGTCCGGTCAACCAGACGGTACCTGAGCAGTAAAGGAATCTCGAGGTATTCAAAGCGCTGGTCAAAATTATCATTGGTCAGGCGCAGATCGCTCCCCGCATCGACAGACTCCAGCAAGCCCGAAACACGTACGGTCGAAGGAAGCTGGTTAATCTCGACAACCCCTGCCGATGCATTCATCAGCAACTTCCCGCCCTCGATCTGAGCGCGGTTATCCGAGTACGTGTATTCGAATGAATGATCGACAGCCAACGACCGGTTGTTTCCGTAGGTGCCCGACGATTGCCCCAGTCTGCTGTAATATAACCCGCTTTGAATGCTCCAGCGTTTGCCGGTCTTGTATCCCACTGATATCCCGCCGCCGATGGCCATTTGCTGTTTCCCGCCGGGCCTGGACATGTTGCCGGCATACGTTGCCTCGTACGAACGCTGATTCACGGAAAAAGCCGGCGACACCATGGCGCCGACGCTCCAGCTTTCGTCATTTTTCGCAGGTTTGTTCCTTTCGTGAACCTGCCTGTTCTTCTCCACGATGCGCAAATCTGTTTCGGTCAACGCATTCCGGGTGTCCCGGTTGCCGGGTGCCCGATTTGTCAATCCACCAGGGAACGCGGGCGTCTCCAGATGAACATCCGCCATCGTCAGCAATTTGATGGTTTTGGAGCCTGCCGGTTCCGAAGCATTCTGAAGATGCTTGTCTGAAACGGCATCCGGTTCTTTTTCTTCCTGTTTAACGGGATAAGCGTCCGGAAGTGCCTTCTTTTCCGCCGTAGCCGGTTCTGCCACCATTTCTTGCTTATTCCCGCTTTTTTCCCGGCTCACCGGGAACAAATCCTGGCCCTTCTGCTCTTCTTTCGCGACAACCACCTGCGTCTCCGGCAAGCGCTGCCGGTGCTCCCGCAACTGCCATCCCGTCAAAAAAGCCAGCAGGACCGCCGCGGCAATTCCCGCCGTCCTCAGGATACCCCGTACGCGCCTCCTCTGCCCCGCCTTTTGTTTCTCCCGGATTTTCATCCAGACATCCGATGACGGGACCTCCTCGAAATCATCTAATCTCGATCGGAACAGTTCATCCAATATGTGGTCATTTCTTATCATGCAGAATAATTATTCTCCGTATGTTCAAAATACTTTCGTATTTGTTTCTTCAAAATGGTTCTCGCCCGCGCCAGGTTCGACTTGGATGTCCCGTCCGAAATCTTCATTTCTTCCGCGATCTCCTTATGGTTCATCCCTTCAAACACATAAAGGTTAAAAACCATCCGGTAACGGGGGGGCAACTCCCGGATCAGTCTCAACAGGTCGTTCGCCGATATCGTCGAGATAATCTCCTCGCTCAGATCAGGTATCTCCAATGCAGAAATATCATCCACTGTCTGCAGCGGATTCTGCTTGCGGTACTTCTCCAACGCCACGTTAACCATAATCCGCCTCATCCACCCTTCAAAAGAACCTTCGTGCCTGAATGTGCCAATTTTCTCAAAGACCTTGATAAATCCGTCCTGCAGATTATCCTCAGCTTCAGTTGCATCCCTTGAATAACGGAGGCACACCCCGTACATTCTAGGCGCAAACAACTGGTACAGACGCGCCTGCGCCGTTGGCCTACCAGCAACACAGTCTCTTATAAGCTGACTCAGATCTTCCAAAATTCATCAATTAGTTTGGCCAAAGTTAATCAATCCAGGCTTCATTAAGCTTGCTTGCTTTTACCTTGACGGATTAACCGGCCAAACGGTTGCGTGCAAAAAAAATAATCCCACGCCCGTCTTTCCTCCTCAATAAGGAGCCCGGCGGACGACCCCGTCCGACTGCCCTCCAAAACCGGCAGCCGGACGGACCATCCATGGGCAAAAAATGCCCTTGTATTTTTTCCTGTTTACTTAAAAATATGGTAGGTGAGCCCAATCGCAAAATCCAGGTTGGTTTTGCTGTAAATTTCCCGGTATGTCCCCAGGTTTTTATCCCCGTTCATATACGTGATTTCCTTATCGGAAGGTTTATAAACAGTGAACAGTCCGCCGAGATCAAGGTCAAAGCGGTCATTGATATGGAATTGTATCCCAAAGCCAACGGTGTTGGAACTCAGGCTGTAACTAAGGTCAGTCTGGTAACCGCGCCCCACTCCCGTTTCGGAATGCATCACCCCGGCGCTGACCGCCGTCTTTTCAGTGAGCTGATACTCCATTCCCACGGCCAGCTCATACAGGTTGTTGTCGATTTCATCTTCCTTCCCGTCCCAGTTGGCGCCCTGATCAAAATAATGGCTGAACGACCCGGATAACTTAAAGTTGTCAAGCAGCTTATAATCGATTCCCCCCGTGAAAACAGCAGGCAAATCATTCCGGAATTTCGCACCATCCGGATAAACGCCTACGTCATCCTTTTCGGTGTGGTTGGTCATTTCCAGCCTGGTTTCAAATTCATATTTCAAACCGATATTCAATTTGTCGCACGGTTGAATGTTCAACCCGATAATCGGCGTGAAACCGGTCCCCTTTTGCTGCAAATCGACATAACGGTCACGTGCCCCGTTTGCACTCTGCGTTGCCGCCGCCGCTTTGGCAGACAGCGTCGCTGCGGCAACGCCAAACGTGGTTCCTGAAGGGAACCCATACTGTGCAGCAACGGCATCGGGCATCACCGCGGCAGCAGGATAATTTCCGAATGCTGTGGCCCCGGCCGAGGCCTGGGCAGCCAAACCGGTCATCAGGTCGCCCACCAACACGCTCTGTCCGTCTTTGATCACGCTAACCCGTTTGATATGCCCCTGATAATCGTTCCCGGCCAGGATGACCCTAAAGCCTACCGCCCCGCTGATCACCTCGCTGAACGCCCAGGACAGGTTGAACTGGCCACCCCAGAATGCCGACTCGCCGTTAAAATACAGGTCGGACGAATACGCATCCACATCAATCCCCGCACTCTTTAGGCTGAGCGGGATTTGAGCTAGCGGCACCTCGAAAGAGGGAAGCCCCGTCGAATACTCGGCCGTTCCGCCTCCCGAATTTGGTCCAAAGCCAAAGGACAAGGCCAGCTTGTCTTTCTTGTAAACCACAAAACCTGTCGGGAACACCGGCACCGAAACATCTCCCTCGTAAATGGATGAATTAAGCAAAGGAAAGCCATTCTCAATGGTTTTGGTCTGAAAAATACTCTGGTTATTCAGTGAAAAATGGAATCCATCCTCCATCTTCACCACACCCGCAGGGTTGAAATAAACCGCGTCAACCTGTATGGATGCATTTCTGGACAGCATCCTGACATATTGTGCGCTCTGATTCGCATTGGTTAAAATGCCACCCGCAAAGGTCAAAGGAATACTCATCAGGTAGAAAATACCGAACAAACTAGTTTTTTTCATTGCTTCAAAAGGTTAGTGATAAGCTGCAAAATTAGTTTTTTTCGCCGATAACAAAAATTTCTGCCTGAAAATCAGCAATTTGTGAATTTTCTACCCGATCAGTCATTTATTCGAGATCAGGCCATAAAAAAAATCCGGCCCCACCGGATTTTTAACATGAACAGTATTTTGATTTACAGATGGATGACTTCCTCATAGGCGGCGGCCGCCGCCTCCATGACCGCTTCACTCATCGTGGGATGCGGATGGATGGACTTGATCAGCTCATGGCCGGTTATTTCCAGTTTTCTGGCGACAACCAGTTCGGCAATCATCTCGGTCACATTGCTCCCAATCAAATGGGCGCCTAAAAGTTCTCCGTATTTTGCATCGAACAGCAGTTTGACGAAGCCGTCCTTTTCTCCTGATGCGCTGGCTTTCCCACTGGCAGCGTACGGGAATTTTCCGACTTTCAGGTCATACCCGGCTTCTTTGGCTTTTTTCTCGGTCAGTCCGACCGATGCCACTTCGGGAGCCGTATACGTGCATCCCGGGATGTTTTGATAGTCGACCGGCTGGGGATGTAACCCCGCTATTTTCTCCACGCACACAATTCCCTCGGCCGATGCCACGTGTGCCAGTGCCGGGCCACGCACAATGTCGCCGATGGCGTAAACGCCTTCCACATTGGTCCGGTAAAATTCATCCACGTTAATTTTTCCCTGTTCTGTTTCCACGCCCAGTCCTTCAAGACCGATATGCTCTGTATTGGGCGTGATTCCGACGGCCGACAGCACGGTTTCTGCTTCCACGACCTGCTCCCCTTTTTTGGTGCTGACTGTCACCTTGCAAAGGTCACCGGATGAATCGACCGACTCCACGGAAGAGCTGGTCAATACGTCCATCCCCTTCTTTTTGAAGGCTCGTTCCAGCGCTTTCGACACTTCCTCATCTTCGTTCGGGACAATGGCGGGCAAAAATTCGACCAGTGTGACCTTCGTTCCCAACGACTGGTAGAAATAAGCGAATTCACTCCCGATAGCCCCTGAACCGACCACCACCATGGAGGCAGGTTGTTCAGGCAACGTCATGGCATCCCGGTAACCGATCACTTTTTTGCCGTCCTGCTTCAGATTGGGCAGTTCTTTCGACCGGGCCCCTGTTGCCAGGATCATATTTTTTGCCGTGTAGTTCTTTTTCACGCCATCTGCACGGGTCACTTCGACCGTATTTTTTCCGGCAAGCACGCCTGTGCCGGCAATGACGTCGATCTTGTTTTTCTTTAGCAGGAACCGGACTCCTTTGCTCATTCCTTCTGCCACATCCCGGCTGCGTTTAATCATCGCCTTAAAATCAGGCTTTACCTCGCCCTGGATGGATACGACGTAATCAGCAGCATGTTTGGCATATTCATACGCCTGTGCACTCTTCAGCAGCGACTTGGTTGGAATACATCCCCAGTTCAGGCAAATGCCTCCCAGGTTCTCCCGCTCAATCACGCCTGTTTTCATCCCCAACTGGGCGGCCCTGATCGCGGCCACATATCCGCCCGGACCACTGCCAATCACGATTACATCGTAGTTCATTATGTCGTTCTTTTTGGTTTCGTGTTCTTCCTCAACGGAGGTTTTTCTTCTTCCCCCGAAAATCCCTTGTGCGGGGGATTTACCGAAGAAAATCTCCAAAAACGTTGGTTGACAACAAAACAGTTTAGGCGTTAAAATGTTTTATCCGTTGGTTTCTCAGGGCATGAGTTCTTTCAGTTTCTCCTGAAGCGCCGCACCCCGGAGATTTTTGGCGATTATTTTCCCTTCCTTATCCAAAAGAACCGAATGAGGGATCGAGTTCACGCCATAGAGCCGGGCTGCCTGATTTTGCCAGTACTTCAGGTCTGACACATGATGCCAGGTCAGGTTATCATCGCTGATGGCTTTCAGCCAGGCTTCCTTGTCACGGTCGAGTGAAACGCCCAGGATATCAAATCCTTTATCCTTAAAAAGATGATACGCGGCGACCACGGTAGGGTTTTCCTGCCGGCACGGGCCACACCATGCTGCCCAGAAGTCGATCAACAGATACTTCCCCCGCAAGGATGACAGGGTCACCGGATTCCCGTCGGGACCGTTCATGGTGAAGTCCGGCGCCATGACACCAACCGCTGTTTTACCCCGAAGGTCAAGAATCTTCCTCAGCTCCTTCATATACAGGGAACTGTCGAGTTCTGAAGCAAACGTATCGACCAGCGATTTCAGCTCCTCGTAGTCCATCTGTTGCACCAATTGAGACAAGACGATGAAGGGAGCTACAACTGATTTCTTGTTCTCACGAACAAAATTTTTGGAATACACCATCATGTTTTCGGACGTGGCTTCAATGTCGATCCGTGCCCGGTCGACTTCCTGCTGGTTCCCGGAAGATACGGCTTTCGAATATTCATTCCGGTATTGCTCCATCTTTTTCCCGATAATGTTCAACTCGTCCAGGTAGGCATTAAAAACATCGGTTTCCGACGAACCGCTTACTTTGGTGGACTGGAGACTATCCACAAAAGCGTTCACTTTGATCGCTGTATTCTCAAGAAAAAACTGTGCAAAGTAATCGCGTTCATTTAAACGCAGGTAATGCAACTCAGGCATACCGGTCTTTCCCTCAAAGCGGAAACTACCGTTGAGCAGATCAGTCGTATCCAAAGTGACCGCCCGGCCCGCCTCGGCCTTTACGAGGTAAACTTTGCCTGAATCCAGCCCTGCTATATTTCCGGAAATCCGGTATTTTGCCGGACCAAACTGACAGGCAGTGAATCCGGCGGCCAACGCGATTATTACGCCAAAACTTTTTTTCATA